>JBATFE010000233.1:0-1591 GCA_049664445.1 Gammaproteobacteria bacterium | reverse complement strand
GCTGGATGAATACTGGCATCAGCCTGGCAGGCAGGCGCAACTTGTAACAACAGCCAGAAATGTTGGCTACGGGATGGCGCACAATCTTGCAATTTTAGCATCAGAGATGGATCTTCATCTGATACTTAACCCGGATGTATTGTTTGATGAACATGCCTTGTACAACGCGGTTCAATTCATGAAGGCCAACATGAATGTCGCCCTGCTGACGCCCTGCTCAAGCAATAGTGATGGCAGCAGGGAGTACCTGAACAAAAGGTATCCAGGTATCCTGGTACTGCTGATGAGGGGGTTTGCACCAGCGCCAGTCAAGAAAGTATTCATGAAAACAATCGTACACTATGAAATGCAGGAAATGGATCCAGACAAGGTGCACTATGATATTGAGCTGACCAGCGGCTGTTTCATGCTGTTCAGAACGACTCAACTGCAGCAACTGGGTGGCTTCTCGGACAGGTATTTTCTTTATTTCGAAGACTATGATCTCAGTATGCGCACCAGGGAATATGGCAACATCGCATACGTTCCTGACGTAAGGATTGTGCATTTCGGCGGGAATGCAGCCCGCAAGGGAATCAGGCACGTCTTTCTCTTTATACGGTCCGCGATAACATTCTTCAATCTGTATGGCTGGAAATGGTAATGAACAGCTGTCTTGTGACCGGCTGCAGCGGATTTATTGGCGGTTATATTGTTGCGGCATTGCTGGACCACGACCTGTCTGTACGCGGACTCACCAGGGAGAAGCATCCGGCCCTGAAAAAGTCAGCTATTGAGTTGTTTCAGGGTGACCTCACACAACCTGCTTCAATCACCGGTATTACCAGAGATATAGATACAATCATCCATGCAGCTGGTTTTGCCCATGTATCCACTTGCACGGGTGATGTCCACATGCAAACCACAATGGAAGGTACGCGCTGCCTGCTTGCCGAAGCAGAGAAGAGCGGCGTACAGCGCTTTATCTTCATCAGCAGCATCAAGGCCATGCCGGAACCCGGTACAGACTGTCTGGACGAGTCCGCAGTTGGTTTGCCGGAGGACCAATACGGTCTTTCGCGACGTATGGCAGAGGAACTGGTACTCGATGCCGGACAGCGCTCGGCCATGCACGTCAGCATACTGCGACCGACCCTGGTCTACGGACCGGGATGCAAGGGCAACCTGGCAGGCATGCTGAGCTGGGTTGACAGGGGGCTGTTCCCGCCGGTTCCCGATAACGGCAATCGCCGCTCGATGGTGGATGCGCGTGACCTGGCACGGGCGGCCATTCTCGCTGCTGAAACGGATGCAGCCAACGGCAAGATATACATCATTACAGATGGCGAAAGCTATTCAACACGGCGGATCTACAACGGGATGCGCACGATGCTGGGTAAATCCGCATTAGCGTGGGCAATACCCGGCCATGTGCTGAGGGCTCTTGCCAGGGTTGGCGATGTATATGAAGCCGTGCTGGGGCACCCGGCATTGTACAATAGCAGCATGTGCTCAAAACTGCTTGACTCAGCCTGTTACCGGTCTATCCATGCAGCATCGGACCTGGGATTTCACGCTGAATATATCCTCGAGGACGCGCTGCCAGCCATGG
>JBATFE010000232.1:0-2062 GCA_049664445.1 Gammaproteobacteria bacterium | reverse complement strand
ACCCGTACCGCTGTGCAGCTCACCCTGATCGGACTGGTGCTGAAGGCGCTGTTTGCCAATGCCAATCTCGGCTGGGTAATGTTAATGGCGTTGATCATGCTGCTGGTTGCGGGGCGCGAGGTCATGGCGCGGCAGGAACGCCGCTTCAAGGGCTGGCTGGGCTATGCCGTCGGTACCATTTCCATGTTCCTGTCATCGTTTGCCGTGACGGTGTTTGCGCTGGTGGTGATCCTCGGTGAGGACCCCTGGTATGCGCCGCAATACGCGATACCGTTACTGGGTATGTTACTGGGCAATACCATGACCGGCATTGCGATTGCCATGGACCGCCTGACGCATACCGCCTGGGAGCAGCGTGCGGTGATCGAGGCGCGACTGATGCTCGGCGAGCGCTGGGACCAGGCGATCGCGGATTACCGGCGGCAGGCGATTCGCAGTGGCATGATACCGATCATCAATGCCATGGCCGCGGCCGGTATTGTCAGCCTGCCGGGCATGATGACCGGGCAGATCCTGGCCGGTGCGCCACCGGTAGAGGCCGTGAAATACCAGATCCTGATCATGTTCCTGATTTCCGCCGGTACCGGCCTGGGGACACTGGTGGCAGTGTCCATTGGTTCAAAACAGTTATTCGATGAACGCCAGCGATTATGCCTGGACCGGTTGAGGCAACCATGATGAGACACGGTATATTGCTTGTTGCATTACTCGCCTGCATGCCCTTGCATGCCGCGATTTACAAGTGCACCGATGCACAGGGTGACACCCGCTACAGTGATGAGCCCTGTGGCCGGAACGCGACTGTGTTTGTGCCAAAGGCCGCGCCTGCGCCTGCCGGGGATGCCGCGGAACGCATGGACAAGACACGGCGCCTGCTGCGCGCATACGATGTCGAAAATGCCGAACGCGAGCGTGAGGAAACAGCAGCGCGAACTGCCCGGGCGGAAGCGGAAAAAAATTGCGTCGCTGCACGGGAACGGTTGCGCAATATCACCCGGGCACGCGCGCTCTATCGGCTGGACGAGGACGGTAACCGGGCCGTGCTGTCGTTTGAGGAACGCGCCGCCGCGGAGCAGCAGACCCGTGCGGCGGTGGAACACTGGTGTGAGTGATTCGCGTCAGCGATTATCAGTATCGCATTTCAGTGCTTTGGAAAAAAACTCCGGTTGCGCCAGTGCGGCACGGTGGATGGTGGCATTGTAATAACGGGTCTCAAAGCGCTTGTTGCGGGCATCGGACTCGCGGAACTGCTGCTCAAGCGGCTGCTTGCCGGCCAGCGTGGCACTCCACCAGCCGGACGGGTAACAGGGTTGCGGAAAGAACAGCGTCTGCGTGTCAGTAAAGCCTGCTGCCTGCATTGCCGCGCGCATAGGATTGATGATATCCAAGTGGTAGAGCGGTGATTCACTCTGCTGCACCAGGATGCCATTGTTCCCCAGTGCCTGGTAACAGTCGCGGTAAAAGGCCTCGGTAAACAGGCCTTCCGCGGGACCGATCGGGTCGGTGCTGTCGACGATAATAACGTCCAAGCTGCCGTGTTTAGCGTCTTTCATCCACTGGATGCCGTCAGCGAACAGCAATTCGGCACGCGGGTCCGTATTGGATGCGCACAGCTCCGGGAAAAATTCTTCCGCCAGCCGCGTCACGCGATCATCGATCTCAACCTGCAGTGCGCGCTTTACCCCGTCATGCTGCAGGACCTCGCGCAATGTGCCACAGTCGCCGCCACCGATAATGACAATCTGCTCCGGTGCGGGATGGGTGAACAGTACCGGGTGCGACAGCATTTCGTGATAGATGAAATTATCCCGTGTCGTCAGCATGACAAAGCCGTCGATCACCATCAGGTTGCCGAACTTTTCCGTGGCGTAGATCTCGATATGCTGGAATGCCGTCTGCTCATCATGCAGTTTTTCGTTGACCTTGAATGAAATGGCAGATCCCCCTTCCTCGCAGATTTCAGTAAACCACTGGTCTTTGTTCAACATGGGGGCATCCTCCGGGCTCCTGGGCAGGGGCGCGACAATACAAGATTCGGCCGTGTTCGGACAATAGCTGCAGG
>JBATFE010000231.1:0-2449 GCA_049664445.1 Gammaproteobacteria bacterium | reverse complement strand
ATACATGCTGGAAATGTGGAGGTCCTTTGCCGGACCTGTTGTTGCCGCTGCCACGACATGAAGAGTGTCCGCACTGCCGGGTTCAGTTGCACGTATGTCGGATGTGCGAGTTTTTCGATGCTGTTGCGCCGCAGCAATGCCGGGAACCGGTAGCCGACCACGTGTCTGACAAGTCGCGTGCCAATTTCTGTGGCTACTTCAATCTCAATCCGCATGCCTTTACAACGCCTCCGGATCAGGCTGATGCGTCTCACCGGGAACTGGAATCACTGTTCGGGGATGCTTCTTCCGGGTCTTCGGCTGAGGCTGATGCCAGCGAAGATGCATTGCAGGACGAGTTGGAGCAGTTGTTCAGGAAATGAGAAAATGTAAACAGGATCGAACGAGTCCGACACCCTTTACTCCTCTTCTTGCTATTTCTCGACCTTCTTGACCTCTTCGGCCCGGTCTCCGCCGAGTTCGGCGGCGAGAAAAGCCCCGTCGGTCGGTAGCTCGATGTGAAAATCCGAGGTATCGTCGATGGCGAGCCGGCCGTGTTCGAGTTCAAGCGCCAGCACATGCCCGCCAGCCCGGCGGTCCTCACTCAGGAAATGCAGATGGTAACCGGGCACGTTCATGCCCTTCACGAACTCCGGGAACCGGAACCCCGCCAGCGTCCCGGTTACCTCATGCAGATCGAAGCACGGCTGGTCTTCCGTGACCGCGGTGAGTGGTGGATACGGTTTCGATTGCCGGGGCACGCTGCGGGTGCGAACGTGGTGGAATCGACCATCAAGACGTATTGCGTAGAACAGGTTGGCGCTTGCGAGTTCGCCGTCCAGTAACGTACACAGGCCGGCGTAATCGAGCGGGCCATCAAGCGTTTGTTGAATGCGCGGGTTGAAAAATAATACGGTGGCGAACGGCGTTTGATAGTCGTCCGGTACGGGATGGGCGCGCCCGTCCCCCGTGATCTGCCAGAAACGACCGTCAAAGCCGATCATCTCTCCATCGAGGGCATTAAAGGTTCCGATACCGAAGTCCCCATGCTGCCTGAGCTGGCCGTAGCTCATATCGCCGTCGTAGACTCCATCCAGCAGTGCGTTGATCGTCGACGACTGATAGACCTCGTGGATGGGTCGTTGCGGTGCATGCAGGCGATGATGTCGCAGGGCATGCAGCGCTTGAATGAATTTTTGCTCCAGCTGCATCATGGTCCGTCCCTCCCGCCGGGCATCCAGATCCGGAAGATAAGGGTGCCAGAAAACAATTACCGTTAATACAAGCCAATCATGTACGCTGACACCTTTATTCCGGCGCGGGTACATTCAAACCGAAAAAAGGGCCGGATATATTTTCAGAACATCAATCGATGTCTGACCCTGTTGATATCCGGGCGCATTTTCTGCTCATATCAGGCAAATAGGAGCTCTGACACCATTTCTACTGTTGCCGTAAACTTGTCGTCCCGGTACCGTTGCCGGGCAGACACCTGACAGGGGAACACACATGCTGAAAACAGGGGACGTAGCACCGGCCATCGAGCTACCGGATACCGACATGAACCCGCGCAGCCTGGCCGAGTTCGCCGGCTCGTGGGTCGTGGTGTACTTCTACCCGAAAGACGACACACCCGGCTGCACCATCCAGGCGAACGAATTTACCGACCTGAGCGAGAAGTACACAGACGCTGGTATCACGGTGCTGGGTATCAGCCCGGATGACTGCTTCAGTCACCGGGCCTTCCGGGAGAAATTCGGGCTGAAGCTCATCCTGCTGGCGGATGTGGAGATGTCCGCCAGCAACGACTACGGCGTGTACCAGGAAAAGGAAAAGGACGGTGTCAGGAAAATGGGGATCGTGCGCTCAAGCTTCGTGATCGCGCCGGACGGCAGGCTGGCCTATGTCGAATACGGCGTCACCCCGAAGGACCATGCGCGCAAGATGCTGGAATTCGTAAAGGATGCGGCAGTTTCCTGATGGTATAAAGCGGGACCGGTCGCCGGTTGCTACAACCTGTTTAATGCCGGGGGGATTGATTAATATTTCCTCCGTCCTCTTTTCTGTTCTGCATAGAAATTCGTTGATTTGTAGTCCGTCTCCTTTGTGCTATAAGCATTGCATATGAATGACTTGTTCACGCCTTTAACCGATGAAGAGTGCGACCGACTCAATCGGTTCCTGCTTGATCGTATCGATGAGGAAGCGGATACGCTGGGTAAGGATGAAGGCGTGCTGGATATCTCCGAGCTGGACGGGCTGTTCACCGCACTCGTAAGCGGCCCGATAAGCACCGTTCCGTCACAGTGGCTGCCTGTGGTGTGGGGTGATTTTGAGCCGGTGTGGGACAGTCAGGAAGAATTCGAGGAAATCCTTACGCTGATGATTCGCCACATGAACAGTATTGCCCACCTCTTGATGGAATATCCGCAAGAATTTGAACCGATGTTTCTGGAACGCGACGTCGAAG
>JBATFE010000230.1:0-4825 GCA_049664445.1 Gammaproteobacteria bacterium | reverse complement strand
GCCGTCATTGCAGGCGCGACTGCAACACTTCGCGGAACACACCTTCCAGGTGGTGACGGAGACCGGCGAAAGCTTGCCTGCCAGTTTGGAGCTGGTCGAGCCACGGCTGCGGGTCGACCGCAAGTCTCCCTTTGCCGGCATGATCAACCCCATGACGCGCCAGCGGGTACCCGAGGCCCCGGCGGACAAGCGCGTGCTGTACGCCGAGATCAGTTACCCATTCACACAGAAGCCTGCCGGACTGACCTTCGTACCGCCGCAGGACGATGCAGGGCTGGCCACGGTTTCCATTGGCTTCATTGCCTATCACAAGTCGGTGCCCATTATCGATTTCCGCTACCTGGGTGCCCCGGCGCACGTGCAGCTGGACTGGGACGATCCCTGGTATACGAAATTCGATAACCCCAACCTCAAACGCCACCACAAGTCGGCACTGATGTCATTTCTCTATGTCGAGCCCTACGAGGTCAGGCACGAGATCCTGGTGCGGGTCCGGGATATGGAACAATGGATGGAGCTGGGTTTGCGCGGAGATACATACATCGAGGTTGATGAGCTGGAAGGGCTCAAGCAACGCATTGGAGAGTTCCTGCTGGAGAAGAATCCACTGCTCGTCGATGGCCGTGCGCTCAAACCCATCCTCGATCGGACCAACTTCGTCAAGGTCAGTCTGCAGGGCATCAAGCTGGTGGAGGTGCCGGAACGGATGGAGATTTCCACCGCGATTGTCGGTGTCATCATCACCTACCTGACGGAGGGTCTGCCGCAGGAGGTCACCGTGGACTGGGAGCTGTTTACCGATCAGATTGAGCGCGTGCCCGCCACGGCAACCGATCCGGCGGGCCCCTTGCCGACCTTTCTGACCCCGGATGACAGGACTCATACCTGGACGAACTTCCTGAAAAACTTCCAGATACCGATGGTTGAGGGAGTCGCGGTTCGTGGTTCCCTGGGCGAGATAACGGTACCCCTTGGAAGTGTCGCTGCGCTGGTT
Organism: Gammaproteobacteria bacterium; assembly: GCA_049664445.1. Classification (GTDB taxonomy): domain Bacteria; phylum Pseudomonadota; class Gammaproteobacteria; order UBA9214; family UBA9214; genus UBA9214. Next base: position 3,831 of record JBATFE010000230.1, on the reverse strand, counting down.
CTGCTGCTGCCACTGGGCTGGATGCTGGTTCGCCGGTTACGGCGCGGTGAATCAGTAAAATGGATGGTGCTTACCGCACTGGTGCTGGTCGCCGGTGGTATCGCAAGTTACCCGTATACCCAGATGACTGTCGCACGCCCGGCCGCGGTGGCCGGCGACCTGGACGATGAACAGGCGAGGGTGTTGTTGCAGGGATTGCTGAAGAACGTCTACCGCGCGTTCGATTTTCGCGACGAGGAGGATGTCTACGACAAGCTGGCGCTGACGGTGAAGGGGGACCTGCTGGCGGAACTCTACCTGCAGAATCGCCGTTCCTTTGCAATCAAGAAAGCGGGTGGTGCCCAGGCCAAAATCAAGGCAGTCGACATTCTACAGGCGCAGGCGCAGCGGCTGGACAGCGGGGCGCTGGGCTACGCCATCGCCGGGCGCTGGACGGCCCTCGGTTCGGTTGGCCACTGGGGGCACATACACATGCGGCAGAACCTGTATGACGCGATTGTGACGGTCGAGGCAGTCGACGGGCAGTGGAAGATCACGGATCTCGAATTACTTGAGGAGCAGCGTATAGATCAGAATGCCCCTGTTGCTTTGGAGACATCGACATCAGAGCAGCGCTGATCCATTGATTTGTGTTCCCAATTATTGCTAACCGTCATATTGTAGGAGCGGCATCTCGCCGCGAATCGCGCCGGGGACGGCGCTCCTACCGGACTGTGCTGAACCTCACCATGCGTGAATTCCAGGATCAGAATGAAGACTTCATTTCATTCTGTAAATCATCCATAGAGAGGAAACAAATATTAGTAACAGCATGATAACAATCCGCTCCCTTGAATTCCGCTATCCCGGTACCGACTTCCTGTTGCGCATTCCCGACTTTCGGCTCGGCACGCAGGAGAAGGTGGCGGTCATCGGTCCCAGCGGGTCAGGCAAGACCACACTGCTGAACCTGGTGGCGGGCATCCTGGTGCCTGAACAGGGGATGGTGCAGTGTGGCGGTAGCGAGGTCAGTGCAATGAGTGATGCCGCCCGCCGTGATTTCCGAATTTCCCGTATCGGCTTCGTATTCCAGGATTTCGAGCTGCTTGATTATCTGAATGTGCTGGATAACGTCCTGCATCCCTATCGTATTACAGGCGCCCTCAAACTGACCCGCGAGGTGCGCGAGCGGGCAGGGGAGCTGCTGCAGAAAATGGGCCTGGGCGACAAGCTCGGACGCGGGGTGGAGCGGTTGTCACAGGGTGAAAAGCAGCGTGTGGCGATCTGTCGCGCCCTGTTGCCCTCACCGCAACTCGTGCTGGCTGATGAGGCGACCGGCAACCTCGATCCACGCAACAAGGGACATATCCTGGACCTGTTGTTCGAGGCCGTACAGGCGCATGGCGCGAGCTTGCTTGCGGTGACTCATGATCACGAACTGCTACCCCGGTTTGACCGTACCGTCGATTTCAACGATTTCATTGCCGCGGGGCGAGCGTGATCGACAGCCTTTACATCGCCTGGAAGTACATCAGCTTCTACAAGGCACGCACGGCGACGCTGGTGGCCTGCGTCACCCTGATTGCCGTCCTGCCGCTGGCGCTGGAGTTGTTGCTGGACGAGAGCGAGCGACAGTTGCTGTCGCGGGCGGAATCGACGCCGCTGTTGCTGGGTGCCCGGGGCAGTGCCCTGGACCTGGTGATGAATAGTCTGTATTTCGATGACGAGACGCCCGAACTCATTTCCATGCGGGCAGTGGACGAGATGGATGCCTCCGGGCTGGCGGCACCAATCCCCCTGTACGTACGTTTTCAGGCGCGCGGATTTCCGATTGTCGGCACCACCCTGGATTATTTCGACTTCCGCGGGTTACGAATTGCACAGGGCCGACAGTTGGCACTGCTCGGTGAAGCGGTCATCGGTGCCGAGGTGGCCGAGCGCCTCGAACTGCAACCCGGCGGCAGCCTGTTGTCATCCCCGGAGACCCTGTTCGACCTGGCGGGTGTCTATCCGATGAAGATGAAGGTGGTCGGGGTGCTGGCGCGCAGCTATACGCCGGACGACCTGGCCGTGTTGCTGGACCTGAAAACGGCCTGGGTGGTACAGGGTCTGGTGCATGGTCACGAGGATGTGAGCCTGATACAGGATGACAGTGTGATTATGAAGCGCAGTGACAGTAATGTGATTGCCAACGCCAAACTGCTGGAGTACACCGAGATCACGGCGGAGAACGTCGACAGCTTTCATTTTCATGGTGCCGCGGACGACTATCCACTGACCGCCATACTGGCGTTACCCCATGATGAGCGCTCCGGCACCATCCTGCGCGGGCGCTTTCTCGATGCAGAAAACCCCTACCAGCTGGTCGTGCCCGGTGGCGTAATTGACGGCTTGCTGGCGAACATCTTTCGCATCAAGAACGTGCTGGATGCCGTCATATTGCTGGTCGGGATCGCCACGACGCTGGCCCTCATCCTGGTATTCGCACTATCGCTCCGGTTGCGACAGCGCGAGATCCACACGGTTTTTCGGATCGGCGGCAGCCACTCAACGGTTGCCCGACTGCTGGCTTCAGAAATTGCGATCATCCTGTTACTTGGCGGGGTGCTCTGCACGGTCGCCATGGTCGTTGTGTGGCACTACAGCGGCGACCTGGTGAGAAGCCTTTTCATTGGCTAGTTACCCTCTGGGCATCCTGCTCATCGGTGTCATTAAACATGACCACTGAAGCATTCCGCCTAAGCTAGTCGTTCGGGAACGACAACTTATGCGGCACTCCTGACGTTCGCTGGCTGTCCGTGTAGGTCAGGAGTTGGCCGGTAGTACTCCTTCAACAGTTCAGCGCTCGCGGAGTTTCCACGGTTAGGGAACGGCAACTCTGTACTGAAAGACGACATTTAGGGGACGGATGAGGAACGGTCATCTTGAAGTTACCCGTCGATGATCCGTTGACGAGTATGAAAAGGGCGTTTATTTTGCCTATACTCCCGCGATGTTTGGAATGGACTGCGCCTGCTGGACAGCCCCCCGGGGGTGGGGGTGGCCGAAATCAGTACCGATAGCTGAACTCGAACATGTGCATATCCACACCCCGGTTGTCGGAACCGTGGATGCCTGCGTCGGACCAGTGCTGGAACCGGTAACCCAGGCCGAGGCGCTTGTAGGCGCGGAAGTTCACGCCGACATCGAGGATGAACTGGAGCGGCCCACCGAAGTCTTCCACGTCCCCGTACTCCCATTTCGTGAACAGCGCCAATCCGACGCCGGCTTCAAACGAGAATTGGTTGCCGGTGTCGCCGATGGCGAGGGTCGGAACGAGGGTGCCCACGCCGCCGGTCTCACCCTGGCCGCGAATCGCGCCAACGCTCGCATTTATTCGTGCACTGACATCCCATCCAGGCTTGAACTCCAAGGCATAGGGCGAGCGCCAGCTCCAGAACACGTCCACGCGATCCATGGCGCCGGCCTTGTCGGTGGCCTCATTGGTGCCGTAGCGTGCGCCGATGGCGATCAGCTCCATGGGCGCCTTCGCCGTGTTCTCGTCTATGGCTATTTTCGCCGAGCTCTCGGCATGGGAGACACTGAACGGGATCGCGGCCAATCCCGACATCAGCAGGCACAGTGCCACCACGCGGGCACGGGTGGTCTTCATGGAGAGAGAACGGCGGACAGTCACGGGACGAATAGTGGTCCTTTGGTATCTATTTGTAAATGTAGTGCATCTTCGGACGCGTCCGGATGATTGGCAACGGCATCCTGCCGTGAAGGTCTCCTTTTGGCCGGTAGTACTCCTTCAACGGCTCAGCGCTCGCTGGGATTACACGGTCAGGGAACGGCAACTCTGTACTGTAG
>JBATFE010000229.1:0-10272 GCA_049664445.1 Gammaproteobacteria bacterium | reverse complement strand
GGCAACTTCATCCACAAACCAGAACCCGGCGTTATGCCGGGTCTGTTCGTACTTTGCTCCGGGATTACCCAGCCCGACTACGAGCTGTATGGCAGCCAAGGGTCAAACCGCTCAGCTTTCGCTTTCGTCTTCACCCTCGCCCTTTACTTCTTCAGCCTCTCCACCTGCCTCGGCAGCTGGTGCTTCTTCCTCGATCTCTTCAACAACGCGCTTGACGTGGATGGAAACAACAGAGGCATCGTGATCCTCGCCACGTTCCAGCTCTGTAAGCGTCACGCCATCAGGCACTTGCAGGGCCGAGAGGTGAATGGAATCACCGATCTCGAGTGTTGAGATATCCACATCGATATATTCAGGCAGATCTTTCGGGTAACACTCGACCTCGACATCCGTCAGGTCGTGCGAGACCAGGCCACCGGCTTTCACGCCCGGTGCATCCTCTTCACCGATAATGTGTATTGGCACATTCGTCCGCAGCGTTTCTGAAGCACTGACGCGCTGCAGGTCCATGTGCATGATGACCGCCTTGCTGGGGTGACGCTGCAGATCACGCAGGATGGCCTGCGTCTCGTTAGCGCCACTCTTGATCGTCAGGATATGCGAGTAAAATGCCTCGTTTTCGAGGTTACGCAGTACCTGGTTATGCGACAGTGTCAGCGCCTCCGGATCCTTGTCACCACCATAGATGATGGCCGGTACCTTGCCTGCACGACGCAGGCGGCGGCTCGCACCCTTACCCAGGTCACTGCGTGGCTCGGCATTCAATTCAAAACTTATAGCCATGTTACTTCTCCAGATTAATATGCACCGTGTGGTGCGGATAACGTCTGCCCCGCGACCAGGGAAGACGGGATGCGGCACTGTTGCGCAAACAACAGGGCCACGAATCAGGTGTTAATCCATATACAACGAGCTCACCGACTCTTCGTTACTGATGCGACGCATGGTTTCTGCAAGCATGGTGGCAATACTCAACTGCCTGATCTTGCTGCAGGCCTGCGCGTTCTCCCGCAGCGGTATGGTATCGGTTACCACCAGTTCGTCCAGCTCCGAGGCCTCGATATTTTCAACGGCAGAACCGGACAAAACCGGGTGTGTACAGTAGGCGACCACGCGGACTGCACCCTCCCTCTTCAGCGCCATCGCCGCCAGGCACAGGGTGCCTGCGGTATCGACCAGGTCATCGACCAGCACGCAGGTACGCCCTTCAACCTCACCAATAATATTCATCACCCGTGCTTCATTCGGGCGCGGCCGGCGTTTATCAATAATCGCCAGCTCGGCATCATCGAGGCGTTTTGCCAGCGCCCGTGCCCTGACGACACCGCCGACATCCGGTGACACCACCACCATATCCGGGTACTTCTGCTTCCAGACATCACCGAGCAGGATCGGTGACGCATAGACATTATCCACCGGGATATCAAAGAACCCCTGTATCTGGTCGGCATGCAGATCAACGGTCAACACGCGGTCAGCCTTCACATTGCCGATCATCTGCGCAACCACCTTGGCGGTGATCGGAACACGTGCCGATCGTGGCCGGCGGTCCTGGCGTGCATATCCGAAATACGGCACCACCGCGGTAATTCGATATGCTGATGAACGCCGCACTGCGTCAATCATCACCAGCAATTCCATGAGGTTATCGTTGGTCGGCGCGCACGTCGACTGTATCACGAAGACGTCCTTGCCACGCACGTTCTCTTCGATCTCTACCTGCACTTCTCCGTCGCTGAAACTGCCGACACTGGCAACGCCCAGACTCAGCTGTAGATGTTCGACCACCGCCCGCGCCAGCTTCGGGTTCGCGTTCCCGGTGAACACCATTATCTGGCCATCAGAATCAGAGCTGTGCATAGTGTTCATAATGTGTCTGCTATCAATGGCTGTATTCCCTCTCCTGCCGAGAGGGTCAGTGCTCATCGCTTGGCGATGATTGCAAATGGCTGGGACGGCAGGATTATTCGTCGCTGCGCGCCTCACCCTGCGGGCCGTCGTCGCTACGCGACAACGTTCAAGTGCGCTGCGCACACTTGTCGAACCTTGAGGTTCTCATCCTGCCGCATCTTACGTCACGCTCATCGCTTGGCGATGATTGCAAATGGCTGGGACGGCAGGATTCGAACCTGCGAATACGGGGATCAAAACCCCGGGCCTTACCACTTGGCGACGTCCCAATTAATCTTTAAATGACACACCCGTATGGGACTTTTATCCGGTTACTCCATCGCGGCCAGCAAGGGGGATCGGTTTACACCCCGTGCCACCAGGCCTGACCAGCGGGCCGGCAGCTGCGCTGCCACCGTCTGTGCATCCGCCTGTGTTTCGAAAGCGGCAAACACACAGGCACCGGTACCGGTCAGGCGCGCGGGAGAAAAACCAGTCAGCCAGTCAAGCGCCGCGGCCACTTCCGGATACCTGCGGCGCACCACTGCCTCGCAGTCATTCTGACCCACGCCCGAAAGAAGGTCGGGTATTTTCGTTCGGGGCGTGTCCCGTGTCAAACCCGGATCGGAAAAAATTGCGGCCGTTGATACGCTTACCGGCGGAACCAGCACTAAATACCATGCTTCCGGCGGGGTCACCGGGGTGAGTATTTCACCGACACCCTCGGCCCAGGCCGCCTGGCCATGCACAAACACCGGCACATCGGCACCCAGGGAGAGCCCCAGCCGCGCCAGCTCGTCAGGTGTCAGACCCAGCCCCCAGAGGCGATTCAACACCCGCAGCGTGGTAGCGGCATCGGAACTGCCCCCGCCCAGACCGCCCCCCAGCGGCAGGCGTTTGTCGTTATAGATCGTGACGCCTGCGCTGCCATTGGTAGTGTCCCGCAACAGGGTTGCCGCCCGCACCGTCAGATCAGCGTTTGACGGCACACCGGCCGGTTCCCCGACCCGTTGTATAGTGGTCTGCTGGTGGACATCAAAATACAGCCAGTCGCTCACGGTCAGGAACTGAAACACGGTCTGCAGCTCATGGTAACCGTCAGCGCGCCGCCCGGTGATGTGCAACATCAGGTTGAGCTTGGCCGGGGCCGGCCACGGGCCACTGGCTGTCGGCGGGATCGAGTCCAGCATCATGGCAGCGTGTCTGCCGCCGGGCCCAGCTGCCACTGACTGATCACCAGCCGCACACTGATATCATCCCGCGCCAGTTGCAGCTTCGAGGGCACGGCCGCACCCTCAACCAGCTGATAACGTTGGTAATTGATTATCCAACCCGATTGCTCGAGGCGGCTCAGGTGGCCCGACTCATCGTACTCCCGGGTGGCCTCGGCATCCGGCACGGGCAAACCACGCACCCAGTATTTCAAGCCGACGACCGGTAACTGCCAGCCGGTGGCCTGCAACAGCAGGGCATCGCCATCGCGTGCAAAGTATGAATTGCCCTCGGCATCCACCAGCACGACACCCGTTGCATCACCGGCAAGCTGGAAACCGCCCTGCCCCAGCGGGCCGGATAGCTTCATCTGGTAAACGTCTGCCTGTTGCTGCCACAGCAGACTCGCATGCCAGCCCTGATCACCCTGGGTCAGGGCAATACGGCCATGCAGTTGCCAGTCGCCGAATTCTGCCGCGGAACGGCTGCTTTTGAGGAGGGGGGTTGCTGCGCAAGCGCTCAGCAACAGAATCAAAAAGAGCCCGCTAACACGCTTCACGGGCTATATCGATTGATCACTTCCAGCAACACTGCATTATCAGGCGAAGTCTGACGCGAGGCTTCCCAGATCTTGCGGGCGCTGTCGCGATCACCCTGCACCCACATGACCTCGCCGAGATGCGCACCGATCTCGCTGTCCTGCGTCATATCCCAGGCACGCTGCAAGTGGGTGCGCGCCTCATCGAGGTTGCCGAGGCGATACTGTACCCAGCCGAGGCTGTCGATAATGGCCGGGTCATTCGGATCCTGCGCGTAGGCCCTGTTGATGTAACCGAGCGCCTCTTCATAGCGAGTGGTCTGGTCGGCAAGCGTATAGCCCAGCGCGTTCAGGGTACGCACGTTGTCCGGCTCCATCTCGAGAATGCGGCGCATATCCCTTTCTGCAATCTCGAGTTTCCCCAGCTGTTCGGCAGCCAGTGAATGTGCGTACAGCAAGTCGATGTTATCGGGACTGGCCTGCAGTGCCTTGCCATAAAGCGCGAAGGCTTCATCGTTGAGATTTGCATCCGACAATACCTGCCCTTCAAGCAGGAAATAGGTCACGCTTTGCGCAGGATCCTTTTGCCGCAGAATCTGCATATGGTTCTGCATGTCAGCGAGATTACCCTGCCTGACAAGGATTTCAGCAATCCGTAACTGTGCCTGGCTCCAGTAATCCCCGGACTCAACCTTGCGGTACCAGACCAGTGCGGCATCGTCATTATTCTGCTTGAGCTTGGCATAACCGAGATAGTAATAGGCATTTTGAACACCCTCATTGATCTCGATCAGTTGCAGCAAGTGCTTTTCACCGGCTTTGTACTGCCCGGTTTCCAGCTCCAGCAGTGCCAGTGAATAGAGACCATCCGGGTTGTCCGGTTCCAGTTCGACGACCCTGGCAAATTGCGCACGCGAGCCTTCCAGTTCCTCCGCGTCCAGCAACATGCGCCCGTAGGCAAAATGCAGGTTGGTGCTCTCGGGATGCCTGTCGACAGCCTTGGCCAGCAGCCGCCGGGCCTCATCCTTGCGCTCCATCCTCACCAGGATCTGGGCCTTGAGCAGGATCGCCGCTGCCAGATCCGGGCTCACTGCCAGCGCCTTGTTGACCGCCTCCAGTGCCGTCTCCAGTTGTTCCGCCGCCACGGCAACGCGGCTCAGCGCCATCCAGGCATAGGGATTATCCGGGTTGTGGGCCACCAGCTTCTGCATGGCTTCCAGCGCAACACCCTTGTCGTCCTCGTGCGCTAGGATGGTTGTGGCAAGACTGTAACCGGCCTCCGGGTCATCTGAAATCGCCAGCAGGTAATCCAGCTGTGCAATGACCTCGTCCCGGTCACCATTGTGCAGCGCCAGCGCAATCAGTGCCTTGCGTGCCTCGACACTGTCCGGATCAAGCTCAACCCAGCGGCGCGCGGCGCGCTCGGCGGCCTGGTATTGCTTGGCGTAGGAGGCAATCTGCACGGCACGCTCCGCGACCCGCGGGTCCTGTGCAATGAGTGCCGCCTGCAGGTAATGGGGAACGGAGGTGTCCATTTCACCCCGCTGACCGGCAATCTCTGCGAGCAGAATATCGAACATCAGGTCATCGGTGAGGGTCTGCTGCGGCGGGGTGTTCTGTGCGACCTCGACACCCGCGGCGGGCGGCTGATCATTCTCCATTGCCACCACCTGCTGCGCCTGGCTCTTGTCACCCGAGACGGCACAGGACACCAGTGTTGTCGCCGCCAGCACGCCCAGCAAAAGCCGGCGAAACGCGTCTTCAAGCCTGATAATCATGTCTTCCATGTGCACCATTCTAACAGCCCCCCGGATGCCCGGGTATCTTATATGGACAGCAAAATCAGTATTTTGTTGTATATCCTCAGGGTATGCTTCAGGATTCTTCTCCCGCTTGTATTAACTGACCCTGACATGCAGAATTTTGCGTTCGCCTCGCAATTTTCTTGAATAATGATATGTATTTGACCGTCCTTGGAATCAATCACCGCACCGCTCCCGTCGAGGTACGCGGCCAGGTGGCATTCCCGCCCGAGTCGCTGGCGCGCGCGCTTGGCGAGCTCAAGGCGCTGGACGGCGTCCAGGAAGCAGCCATCCTCTCGACCTGTAACCGCACCGAGCTGTACATCAACCAGGACACAGAGACTGTCGAGCAGATCCCGGAGTGGCTGTGCCGCTTCCACCAGCTGGAGCCGGGCAGCCTGCAGCCGCATTTCTACACATATAAGGAATCCGAGGCCGTGCGCCACATACTGCGCGTCGCAGCCGGCCTGGATTCCATGGTGCTCGGCGAACCCCAGATCCTGGGACAGATGAAGGACAGCTACCAGAGCGCACTGCAAACCGGCAGTATCGACACGCTGATCAACCGCTTGTTTCAACATACCTTCTCGGTGGCCAAACAGATTCGTACCGACACCGCGATCGGGGCCAGTCCGGTTTCTGTGGCGTTTGCGGCCGTCAGCCTGGCACGCCAGATCTTCGGCCAGCTTGAGAACCAGACGGCGTTGCTGATCGGTGCCGGCGAAACCATCGAGCTGGCCGCCCGGCATTTGCATGACCAGGGGCTGGGGAAGATGGTCATTGCCAATCGCACCGTTTCACGCGCCCATGATCTGGCGGCCCAATTTAACGGCTACGGCATTGAACTGGATGAGATTCCGGCACATCTTGCCGAGGCGGATATCGTGATTTCCTCGACCGGCAGCAGTACCCCCATCCTCACCCGCACGCTGGTCAAAAAGGCGCTGGTGTCCCGCAAGCACCGTCCGGTACTGATGGTGGATATCGCCGTACCGCCGGACATCGAGGCGGATGTCGCGACACTTGACGATATTTACCTGTACAGCATCGATGACCTCACCCATGTCATCGAGGAAAACATGCGCTCGCGCCAGGAGGCTGCTGAACAGGCCGAAGAGATCATCGATGTACAGGTTGATCGCTTCATGGCGTGGACCCGGTCGCTGGATGCAGTACCCACGGTGTGCGCCTACCGCGAGTATGCACAGTCGCTGGCCGATGCAGAACTGCTAAAGGCCCGCAACCAGCTCAATAGTGGCAAGCCGGCGGCGGAAGTGCTCGACACACTGACGCGCAACCTGGTGAACAAGCTGACGCACAATCCCTGCGTAAACCTGCGTGGCGCGGTTGCGGAAGGTGAAACCGGAGTACTGGAAGCGGTGCGCACGCTGTTTCGCCTCAAGGTCAATGACAACAAGTAATCATGCAAGCAAGCATTATCAATAAACTCCAGCATATCGAGGAACGCCACACCGAGGTCAGCGCATTACTGTCCGATGCCGTGACGATTGCAGACCAGGACAGGTACCGCAACCTTTCCAGGGAATACGCGCAACTCACACCGGTGGTCGACAGCTTCAGGGCCTGGCAGCAAACGCAGCAGGACGTCGACTCGGCGCAGGAAATGCTCAAGGATCCGGATCCGGACATGAAGGACATGGCGGAGGACGAGATCAAGGCGGCGCGCGAACGTTCTGACGCCCTGGAACTGCAACTGCAAAAACTGCTGTTGCCGAAAGACCCGCATGACGACAGCAATATCTTCCTTGAAATACGCGCCGGTACCGGTGGCGATGAAGCCGCCATTTTTGCAGGCGACCTGTTCCGCATGTATGTACGTTATGCCGAACTCAAAAACTGGCAGGTAGAGGTACTCAGCGAGAGCCCCGGTGAACACGGCGGCTACAAGGAAATCATCGCACGCATTGTCGGCCAGGGTGCATACTCCCGGCTGAAATTCGAATCCGGCGCCCACCGCGTACAGCGTGTCCCGGAAACCGAATCCCAGGGACGCATCCACACCTCGGCGGCGACCGTCGCCATCCTGCCCGAGGCCGATGATATCGACCCGGTAGACATCAACCCGGCGGACCTTAAAGTCGACACCTTTCGTGCCTCCGGTGCCGGTGGCCAGCACGTCAACAAGACGGATTCGGCCATTCGCCTGACACACCTGCCGAGCGGCATTGTGGTCGAGTGCCAGGATGAACGCTCACAGCACAAAAATCGTGCCCGCGCCCTGTCGCTGCTGTCGGCAAGACTGCTGGACACCCGACTGGCGCAGCAAAAAGCCGAGGAAACGGCGGCACGCCGCTCGCTGGTCGGCAGTGGCGACCGCTCCGAACGTATCCGCACCTATAATTTCCCGCAGGGACGCATGACCGACCACCGCATCAACCTGACCGTCTACAAGCTTGACGACTTCATGGCCGGCAATCTGGACCTCGCCATCGAACCACTGATTAACGAATACCAGGCTGACCAGCTGACCGCCCTCAATGAATCAGGCCTCTGATCCGGTTTCGATCAAACAACTGCTCGAACAGGCCACCCGGCTGCTGAACACGGATTCGGCGCGACTCGAGGCCGAGGTATTGCTTGCACACGTGCTGCAGCAACCGCGCAGCCACTTCCATGCCTGGCCGGAGAAACTGTTGCCCGACGGGAGCCGCGAGCATTTCAGGCAACTGCTGCAACGCAGGCTCAGTGGTGAACCGGTCGCTTACCTGACGGGGGAGCGCGAATTCTGGTCGCTGCCACTGTCTGTCACTGCTGACACCCTGATACCGCGCCCGGAGACAGAAACACTGGTCGCGCAGGCACTGCAACGGCTACCTGCCGAGCGGCCACAACTGATCGCGGACCTGGGTACCGGCAGCGGTGCCGTTGCGCTGGCCATCGCCCGTGAACGACCACGCTGCCGGATTATTGCAACCGACATTGCAGCAGCTGCCATCGAGACGGCACGCCTCAATGCACGGCGACTGGACATACACTCGATTGAATTCCACAGCGGCAACTGGTGCGAACCGCTCGCCGGCCTGCAGCTTGACATGATCGTCAGCAACCCCCCCTACATTGCCGAGACGGATCCGCACCTGCTTGCAGGTGATGTCCGTTTTGAACCGCGCAGCGCGCTCGCCGCGGGCCCGCAGGGCATGGATGACCTGAGGCGGATTGCGTACTGTGCCGCCAGCCACCTGCAACCCGGCGGCTGGCTGCTCATGGAGCACGGTTATGAGCAGGGTGAGCTGGCCCGGCAGTTACTCGAAGACGCTGGTTTTACGGAAGTAATTGACTATCCCGATGAGGCCGGCGAGGATCGCGTCATCGCCGGCAGACGCAGCCCGTAGCTTGATACTTGTATTTTTCCCCGGCAGCGCTAGGATTGTCGTGTGAATGAAAAACTGAGACAGCGTTCCATCTGGCTTGTAGAGCCAAGCCAGGATCCGAATTACGCCGATTCGGCTGCTGACCTGCTGCGCAATGCCAGGGGCATTATCCATGTACAGATAGTCCGCTCGGACCACCTGCTTGTCAGCTACAATGTTCGCGAGATCAAGCTGCAGATACTCGAGGCACTGCTCACCGAGTTTGGCTACACGCTGCGCACCAGCGTCTTCTGCCGGACCCTGCGTGCCCTGTGCTATTACATCGAGGACATCGAATGCAGCAGCTGCAATCATGACCAGGCCGAATACACCCGGGATGCCTTTATCACCCGTTACCTGCGCCGGCCCCACGGCTGCCGCGATCGTCGACCGGAATATTTACGCCGCTATTTATAGGTGAGCACTGATTATTTCGTCATTGCGGGGAACGAAGTGACGAAGCAATCCCGTGACAATGGATTCCAAACCACAGGATTGCCACGCTGCGCTCGCAATGACCCGGTTTGATCCATTCACAGCATTCTTAGCCAACCCCGTAAAACCATGAACGATGACCAGCTGCTTCGGTACAGCCGACACATCATGCTGCCGCAGGTTGAGCTTGCCGGACAGGAAAAACTGCTGGCCAGCAGGGCCCTGATTATCGGTGCCGGCGGACTCGGCTCACCGGCCGCGATGTACCTTGCCGCCGCCGGTACCGGGCAGCTGGCCATTGCCGATCATGATGTGGTGGACCTGAGCAACCTGCAACGCCAGTTGTTACATCACAGCGCCGACATCGGTCGTGAAAAAGTGGTCTCTGCCAGGGAGACGCTGCACTCGATCAATCCCGATTGCCAGGTCACTGCCCTGCCCTGTGCGCTGCAGGGTGAACAACTCGACGAACAGGTGCAGCTCGCCGACGTGGTGCTGGACTGCAGTGACAACTTTGCCACCCGTTTCAGCGTCAACGCGGCGTGCGTCAGAGAGCGCACGCCACTGGTATCCGGGGCCGCGGTACGCCTCGAGGGACAACTGGCCGTGTTTGATTCAAGAAAGGAAGACAGCCCCTGCTACAGCTGCCTCTACAAGGAAGGCGAGGATGAAGAACAGACCTGTGCCGAGACCGGCGTGCTCTCGCCACTGGTGGGGATCATCGGCTCCATGCAGGCACTGGAAGCCGTCAAGATCATGCTCTCGCTGGGCAATAGTCTCGCCGGCCGCCTCGTCGTCTTTGACGGGCTACAGCATGAATGGCGCACCCTGACACTTGCGCGTGATGCCGCCTGCCCTGTCTGCGGCTAACACCGCTGACACGACTGCACTAACCCGTTTTCACCCGGAAAATAACAACGCTCGCCAAGCCGCAAAGATCGCAAAGCTACAAGTCATTATTTACAAGCAGCGCAACTATTCACCTCAGAGGTAAATGACACCTATCCAGAGGATGTCATCACTA
>JBATFE010000228.1:0-5117 GCA_049664445.1 Gammaproteobacteria bacterium | reverse complement strand
TACTCGGGCAATCAGTATATAACCCCCGGTGTGGCACAGAAACTGGCCTTGTCGCTGGTCAACAAGCGCGGCAAGTCGTTGCTGGAGGAGCTGACACAGCGTGAAGTCCAGGTCATGCTGATGGTGGTGAAGGGTGAGTCGAACCGGGAGATTTCCGAGAAACTTTGCCTGAGTCCGAAAACGACCAGCACCTACCGCGGGCGCCTGTTTGAAAAGCTGGGTGTCGATAATGATGTCGAACTGACACGCTTTGCCATCAGGCATGGCATGATCAAGGAGAATATCGTTCACTGATACCCGCATGCAGCTACCTGGCCGGCGGCTATCGGTTTTCTGACGCTTGCCGCGGTTCTGCCATTTTCCGGTGAATTGAGACCTTCATCAGGGTAATATCTGCAAGCTGTGGCATGATATTGCCGGATGCGCTTTATGTCTTCGACGCATCTGAATGCAGGTCAATACCGGGAGAATGTAATGACGGCTACGAAGAGTCGTGCGCCTGAGTTTCCAGCGGGGCTTGAGTGGTTCAATGTGCAGGTCCCGGTCAGGCTGGATGAGCAGGCCGGCCGAGTCGTGCTGATTGATTTTGGCACGTTTTCATCGATTCATTGCCAGCATGTGCTCCAGGAACTCAATGCCTTGCGCAGAAGGTTTCGCAACGATCTGGTTGTCATCAGTGTGCATTCGCCCAAGTTCTCGGCCGAGAAAAAACGTTCCCATGTACAGAAGGCGATCAACAGGTTGCATGTCAACCATCCGGTTGTCCACGACCCCGATATGAAGCTGTGGAAGATATATGGCACGAAGTTCTGGCCAACACAGGTCCTGGTGGATACTGAGGGCTGTATTATCGGGGCAATGACAGGTGATGGGAAAAAATCGCAACTGGAGTTGATTATTCAATATCAGCTCAATCGCAACACTGACCAGAAGGAAAACCGGAAACTGTCTTTTTCGGTGCACCCGGCACGCGAAGCTCCCAGTGTGCTGTTGTTCCCCGGAAGAATTGTTGCAACACCGAACAGCTTCTATGTGGCCGACAGCGGACACAACCGGATCCTGGTGCTGTCTTCGAGGGGGCAGGTCATGCGCCAGTATGGCAGTGCTGGCGCTGGCTTTATTGACGGCCATGGCTCGGAGGCAGCCTTTGATAACCCACAGGGAATGGCGCTGGTGGACGAATTTCTGTATGTGGCGGACACCGGTAATCATGCCATTCGCCGTATCCACACACGTACTAATGAGGTGGTAACGATTGCAGGTACCGGCAATGCCGGTACCTCGGTATCTGTTGACGTACCCGGTACCCCGTTAACCGTCAGCATGAGTTCACCCACTGACGTCGTCTTCAAGAACGGCAAACTTTACATCGCCATGACGGGGTCGCATCAGATCTGGCGACTGTCATTGATTGCCAACACCATTGAAGTATTCACCGGCAGCGGTTACGAAGACCTTCAGGACGGACCGCCCGGTAGTGCCGCCTTCTCGCAACCCAGTGGCTTGACGCTGCTGCAAAACCGCCTGTACTGCGTCGATGCCGGTTCATCGGCAGTGCGGGAAATCGATCTGGACAGCGGTATCGTCACTACTATCGTGGGTGAAGGCCTGTTTGACTTCGGTGACGAAGACGGTGCCGGCGCAGCAGCCCGGTTCCAGTATCCGCTGGATATCGTCGCGGACCCGGTGCACCAGATGCTCTGGGTGACGGATACATATAACAATAAAATCAAGAGGATAGGTGTAAGTACGACCTATGTTTCGAGCACGAGTTGCGATCGCCGTCTGGATGAACCGGCGGGACTGGCGTTTCACGAGGATACCCTATACATTGCCAATACCAATATGCATGAAATACTGTCCCTGAACCCGAACACTGGACGTGCCGAAGTGCTGAATGTCTCAGAAGAACTCGTTGAAATTTAATCCCGATTGCAGAGATTGTCCCCGACTAGCCGATTTTCTCGATCAGACCGCCCTCAAGTATCCCGACTACCATGCACGCCCGGTCGCGCCCTTTGGTGATCCTGACGCGCAGTTGCTGATCGTCGGGCTGGCGCCGGGAATGCACGGCGCCAATGCCAGCGGTCGCCCCTTTACCGGTGATTATGCCGGTATCCTGTTGTACCAGACACTTTACGATTACGGCTTCAGTACCCGGCCGGTGTCTGTTTCCCGTGACGATGGATTGCAACTTGGCGGTTGTCGCATAACGAATGCGGTAAAGTGCCTGCCCCCGCAAAACAAGCCGCAACTGGATGAGGTGAAACACTGTAATCACTATTTGCGCGCTGAACTGGACGACCTGCAGGGTCCTGCCGTAGTGCTGGCGCTGGGCAAGATCGCGCATGACGCCGTGATACGGGCACTGGGCGAGCGCCTGTCAGCCCATCCTTTCGGGCATGCGCACGTTCATGATGTGGCTGATGACCTCTGCCTGGTCGATTCCTATCATTGCAGTCGCTACAACACCCAGACACGCCGCCTGACACCGGCAATGTTCGCTGATGTATTCAGGCTTGTGAGACAGATAATGGATGGCAAGTGCTCCGCGGCGGGTGCCGGTTAAGCGGTGACGGAGGTGAAGTCTGTGCCATTTGATCCCCGAGCGTTCCTGAAGACTCTGACCACGCGTCCGGGTGTCTATCGGATGCTGGATGATGAAGGCAAGGTGCTCTATGTCGGTAAGGCCGGCAACCTCAGGAAACGGGTATCGAGTTATTTCAGGCGCACCGGTCTGAGTGCCAAGACATGCGTGCTGGTTGATCAGATCGTTGATATCGAGGTCACGGTTACCCATACGGAAGTCGAGGCACTGTTGCTGGAGAGTAATCTCATCAAGCAGTTCAGGCCACGATATAATGTGCTTTTGCGTGATGATAAGAGCTATCCGTATATCTACCTTTCGTCACAACAGGATTTCCCGCGGCTCTGTATGCACCGCGGTGCGCGGCGCAAGAAGGGGCGCTATTTCGGCCCCTTCCCGAGTGCCAGTTCCGTGCGCGAGAGTCTGCATTTGTTGCAAAAACTGTTCAGGGTGCGCCAGTGCGAGGACAGCTTTTTTGCCAATCGCAGCCGTCCCTGTCTGCAGTACCAGATAAAGCGCTGTACCGCTCCCTGTGTGGGCCTGACTGGCAAGGAGCAGTATGCGGCAGACGTTGCACACACGGTGATGTTTCTCGAGGGCCGCAGCAGCCAGGTTGTCGACAGTCTGGTCAAGGACATGGAAGCGGCCTCTGTCGCACAGGATTTCGAGCAGGCCGCTGTCTATCGGGACCAGATTGCCAGTCTTCGCCGTGTTCAGGAAAAGCAATATATCAGTAATGAACGTGGCGACGTCGACATTGTGGCGTGCCTGACCGACAAGGGCAGTGCTTGTGTGCAGGTGTTTTATGTGCGCGGTGGGCGCAACCTGGGTAATGCAGTATTTTTCCCGAAGGTGCCGCTGGAAACCGCTGAGCCCGATGTTTTAGCGGCGTTTCTGCCGCAGTATTATCTGGGAAAAGATGTGCCCTCAGAGTTGCTCCTGAGTCATGCATTGGAAGGCGGTGATGTGATCGCCGAGGTGTTGAGTGCCCATGCCGGTCATCGCGTGGCATTGTGCTCGAATGTGCGCGGCGACCGTGCCCGGTGGATAAAGATGGCGCTGAACAACGCCGGACTTGCATTGACTGCGCATATCAATACCCGCAAGGGCTTCTCGGGGCGATTGCAGTCACTCACGGCAGCGCTGGGCCTGGATGAAATACCGGAACGAATAGAATGTTTTGATATCAGCCATACCAGTGGCGAGTCCACGGTGGCTTCGTGTGTCGTATTTGGGCTGGAAGGTCCTTTGAAATCCGATTATCGGCGCTTTAATATCCGCGATATTCAGGCGGGCGATGACTACGGCGCTATGGAGCAGGCATTGACACGGCGCTATACTCGTCTGCAGAAAGGTGAGGGCAAACTGCCGGATATACTGTTCATCGACGGCGGCAAGGGGCAGGTGTCTTCGGCCTGCAAGGCGCTCGATGAATTACAGATCACCGAAGTGCGTATTATCGGAGTTGCCAAGGGGCCGGGAAGGAAGCCGGGACTGGAAACACTGCACATTGCCGGCCGTTCGGATGCTGTAACCCTGATGGCTGATTCACCGGCATTACACCTGATCCAGCAAGTCAGGGATGAGGCGCACCGCTTTGCGATTACCGGTCATCGACAGCGTCGCGCGAAGACCCGGAGTACCTCGCCGCTGGAACAAATACCCGGTGTTGGACCGAAGCGGCGCCAGCAGCTCCTGCAGCAATTGGGCGGACTCAGGGAGGTTGCACGGGCAGGCGTTGATGATCTGGCAAGTATCAAGGGAATTGATCGCCGGCTCGCACAGCAGATCTATGATACGTTTCATGGTGAATAGGAACAGGATGAATAACAAATGAGCTGGACGATACCGAATATCCTGACGCTAATCCGTATGATTCTGATACCGGTGCTGGTTATTGTCTTTTATCTACCGGGTGAGTGGAGCTACCAGGTCAGTGCCGCCATTTTCGGGATTGCGGCACTGACCGACCTGCTGGATGGTTACCTTGCGCGGCGCCTGAATCAATCATCGCCATTCGGCGCCTTTCTGGACCCTGTCGCCGACAAGCTCATGGTCGCCGTTGCGCTGGTATTGCTGGTGCAGGACAATCCCCACCCGCTGTTTGCCATACCGGCGGCCATTATCATCGGCAGGGAGATCGCGATTTCAGCCTTGCGCGAGTGGATGGCGGAAATCGGCGCACGCACCAAAGTGGCGGTCTCCATTATCGGCAAACTCAAGACCACCATTCAGATGATCGCGATCCTGTTGCTGCTCTACAAGATCCCTGTGGCAGGCATCTCCACGCACACCGTGGGCCTGGTATTGCTCTACATTGCCGCCGCCCTGACCTTGTGGTCGATGGTCGTCTACCTGCACGCGGCCTGGCCGCTGTTGTCAGGAAAGACAGAAAACCCGACCGAGGATGGTGCTTGACAGGCTACAGCCAGTCTATAAAATGGCGGTCTGCAAACTGCGGGAATAGCTCAGCTGGTAGAGCACAACCTTGCCAAGGTTGGGGTCGCGAGTTCGAATCTCGTTTCCCGCT
>JBATFE010000227.1:0-2420 GCA_049664445.1 Gammaproteobacteria bacterium | reverse complement strand
GCCGCCGGGCCGGTGGCATCCAGCAACAGGCTGCCCAGCAGCTTGGTGGCGACCACGGTCACGGCATAGGTCTCCAACAGGTCGGCAGCCATGCCGGCACAGTCGCCGACGTTATCACCCACGTTGTCGGCAATCACAGCCGGGTTGCGCGGGTCGTCTTCCGGGATACCGGCCTCGACCTTGCCGACGATGTCGGCGCCGACCTCGGCGCCCGTGGTGAAGATGCCGCCGCCAAGACGGGCGAAGATGGAAATCAGGGAGCCACCAAAGGCGAGACCCACCAGCGGGTGAATCGGATCCTCGACACCCATAGCCAGCAGCAGGCCGTAGAAGCCGGCCACGCCGATCATACCCAGTCCAATCACCAGCATGCCGGTGATGGCGCCGCCGCGGAAGGCAATCTGCAGGGCGGCATTGATGCCGTCATGTGCGGCCTCGGCAGTGCGCACGTTGGAACGTACCGAGATATTCATGCCGATGTAGCCAGTAAGCCCGGAAAAGATGGCACCAACCGCAAAGCCGGCGGCAGTGAGCCAGTCAATGAAGTAACCAACCAGCACCAGTAACACGATACCCGCAATGCCGATGGTGGTGTACTGGCGGTTCAGGTAGGCCTTGGCGCCTTCCTGTATAGCCGCCGCGATTTCCTGCATGCGTTCGTTACCAGTGGGCTTTGTCATGATCCATTTTGCGGACACGACGCCGTAGGCGATGGCTCCAAAGCCGCAGGCCAGGGCAAAGATAAGTTCAATAGGCATTTATATT
Organism: Gammaproteobacteria bacterium; assembly: GCA_049664445.1. GTDB lineage: Bacteria > Pseudomonadota > Gammaproteobacteria > UBA9214 > UBA9214 > UBA9214. Next base: position 1,655 of record JBATFE010000227.1, on the reverse strand, counting down.
CTCCTTTTTACCACGAGGGAAAGATCAATGGGGTCAGATTCGATTGATCCATTAGGGTGATTTAAATTCGGTGCCCGGCGTGAAGCCGAACAGGGTTTCAAGGTCAAATTCCCGGATGAAGCCGTCCACGGCGCTCTGCCCATGCTCGCGTTGTACCTCTGCGAGGATGAGCCTTGCGCCGTTACGGTTATAGCCACCGCCCATGTTTGCCTGCACGGACAGCAGTTCACGGGCCTTTTCCAGGGTCATCGTTACTTGACCGTGAAGCCCGTGAGTTTCTTCGCAACCGAAACATTCTTCAGCTGTACGTATTTCGGCAGGCCGTCCTTGCCGTAAGGCGGGTAGTCTTCACCCTGCATCAGAGGCGCCAGGTAATCGCGGCAGCGATTGGTAATCCCGAAGCCGTCCTTTGTGATGAAATTCTTCGGCATCATCTTCTCGACGTTGGCCACGCGTGACAGCCGGGCCTCGCCAATCTTCCAGCGGTACGGCTTGTTGGAGGTGCGCACCACCGTCGGCATGACGGAGTTCTTGCCGGCCAGTGCCAGCTCGACAGCGGCCTTGCCCATGGCATAGGCCTGCTCGACATCGGATTTCGAGGCGATATGACGTGCCGCCCGCTGCAGGTAGTCAGCCACTGCCCAGTGATACTTGTAACCGAGCTTCTCACGGACCATGTTGGCAATCACCGGGGCGACGCCGCCCAGCTGGGCATGGCCAAAGGCATCCTTGAGGCCCTGGTCGGCAAGGAACTTGCCACTCTTGTCCGCGACGCCTTCGGAGACGACGATGGAGCAATAGCCGTATTGCTTCACCTTTTCACGTACCTGTTTGAGGAACTGTGTCTGGTTGAAGGGCACTTCCGGGAACAGGATGATGATCGGCAGATCGCAGTCTTCCGAGGCGGCCATGCCGCCGGCAGCCGCAATCCAGCCGGCGTGGCGTCCCATGACCTCGAGCACGAACACCTTGGTCGAGGTGGCGCACATGGAGGCGACATCAAAACTGGCCTCGCGGGTGGAGACGGCGATGTACTTGGCCACCGAACCAAAACCCGGGCAGTTGTCGGTAATCGGCAGGTCATTGTCCACGGTCTTGGGTACATGGATGGCCTGGATCGGGTAACCGGTGGCCTTGGACAGTTGCGATACCTTCAGGCAGGTGTCGGCCGAATCACCGCCACCGTTATAAAAGAAGTAACCGATGTTGTGTGCCGCGAATACCTCGATGAGACGGTCATATTCGCGCTTGTTGGCCTCCAGGCTCTTCATCTTGTAGCGGCAGGAGCCAAAGGCGCCGCTTGGTGTGTGGCGCAACGCGGCGATGGCGCGTGCACCTTCCTTGCCGGTGTCGATCAGGTCTTCGGTGAGTGCCCCGATGATGCCGTTGCGCCCGGCAAAGACCTTGCCGATCTGGTCCTTGTGCTGGCGGGCCGTTTCGATCACGCCACAGGCGGATGCATTGATGACCGCGGTGACGCCGCCGGACTGTGCGTAGAAGGCATTCTTTTTCCCTGCTGCTTTAGCCATAGGTAGTTCTCCCTTGGATGGTTTGCTGTAAATGATTGAATTCTTTTCAGACTGGTATTAGCTGTTGTCCTGCTTTGCGGCGTGGTCAGCCTGTACCTGCAGTAGTGTCACCACGCATTCGGACAG
>JBATFE010000226.1:0-2067 GCA_049664445.1 Gammaproteobacteria bacterium | reverse complement strand
AGTATATGTTGCTGGTCCACGAGCCAGTATCGCCGTTACCGGTGCGGGCCACTGACGTGTGTTGACTTCAGCAGGGGAGATGCTTGAATTCCTCGCCGATCCGGATGCCAGTCTGTAATTCCAGGATGCACCGTTTTATTCCATGACCACTCAGCCAAATGCTGTTTAATTCCTACATTTTCATCTTTGTTTTTCTGCCGACCGTTCTGGCCGGGTTTTATGCAATCGGTGCCCGTGGCCACCACCGGGTTGCTATTGCATGGCTGGTGGGTGCATCGCTGTTCTTTTATGGCTGGTGGAATCCTGCCTATCTCGGTTTGATCCTGGGTTCGACTCTTTTCAACTATGCAGCAGGTGTGTCGCTCGGAGGGCGTGAACAGGGATTCTCCAGAAAATGGCTGCTGGCACTGGGTGTTGCAGGAAATCTCGGCCTGCTTGGCTATTTCAAATATGCGAACTTTTTTGTTGAAAATGTCAGCCTGCTGACGGGTGATGACTATCATTTAGGGAAAATACTCCTGCCTCTGGCGATTTCATTTTTTACCTTTCAGCAGATTGCCTATCTGGTGGATGCGTATAAAGGGGAGACGCGCGAGTACAATTTTCTGCACTATTGCCTGTTTGTGACCTTCTTCCCGCAGCTTATTGCCGGTCCTATTGTGCACCACAGGGAAATGCTGCCGCAGTTTGCCCGCGACCGGATCTATCGTCTCAATTACGGGCAGTTGGCAATAGGTATCACCATTTTTGTCCTCGGGCTGTTCAAGAAGGTAGTGCTGGCTGATGGTGTCGCTGTTTACGTGGCACCGGTGTTTGATGCGGCAGAAGCGGGCGTTGCGCTTACTATGTTTGAGGCATGGCAGGGCGCTCTTGCCTATACCTTCCAGCTGTATTTTGATTTTTCCGGCTATTCAGACATGGCGATTGGTCTGGCCAGGATGTTTGGCATCAAATTACCCCTGAATTTCAACTCGCCCTACAAGGCTGGCAATATCATCGAGTTCTGGCGCTGCTGGCATATGACGCTTTCGCGGTTCCTCCGGGATTATTTGTATATTCCTCTCGGTGGCAATCGCAAGGGAACAACACGACGCTATGTCAATCTGATGCTCACCATGATCCTTGGTGGTTTATGGCATGGTGCAGGATGGAATTTTATTATCTGGGGTGCATTGCACGGGTTATATCTTGTCATAAACCATGCCTGGCACGGCGTGCTGCGTGCCTTTGTCGGTGGCGCACGAACATCGACATTTATAAGTCGAGGCCTGGCCAGGCTGGTTACCTTTACAGTTGTGGTGGTTGCCTGGGTGTTTTTCAGGGCGGAGAGCTTGCCGGGGGCAATACATCTGCTGTCCGCGATGGCGGGTGGCAACGGTCTGTCCCTGCCTGAATCGGATTTGGAAGGAATAAAATTACTGGTGTTGATGTTGCTGCTGGCCTGGTATGCCCCCAATACACAGCAAATAATGATTCGCTACCAGCCGGCATTTGAAATTTACAAGGGCGAACTCAGGGCCTGGAAATATTCGTGGTTACAATGGAGGCCGTCAGTGTTTCAGGCGATGCTGGTGGCTGTTTTATTTATGGTCTCCCTGAAAATCATGGTGACTCTCCCCGAGAGTGTGTTTCTTTATTTTAATTTCTGATGGTAACCATGAAGACTTATGTAACGACTTTCTTCATGACGCTTGCAAGCGGTTGCCTTGTGTGGGTGCTGCTCTTTTATACGGTGCTTGGCACCCCGGTTTCAAAGTCACAGTGGATAGTTGATGCCTATCGCATAAAGGACAAGGCGGCTTTTGCAATTACGGGTCCCAAGGTGGTATTTGTTGCCGGGTCAAACGTCATGTTTGGTATAAATTCTGAAAGCTTGTCGGCTTTTTGGGACAAGCCGGTAGTGAATTATGGTGTACATGCAGGTCTGGGGCTTGCCTATATCCTGGCGCGCAGCAAGCAAGTACTGGCGCCGGGTGATATCGCGATTCTGCCGCTGGAGTACGAGTTTTTCCAGGAGCAGAACGATTATACGGAAACGCTGCTGGTTCATATGGTCTCGAATGATGC
>JBATFE010000225.1:0-3962 GCA_049664445.1 Gammaproteobacteria bacterium | reverse complement strand
ATCCAGCACCTTTGATACATTCCTGGGACTTCTAACTAAAGCATTTCTGAACAATCCAGACCCATCGACGATTGTTGCCCAGAACGACGATGTGAATGACTCTACAACAAATTCAAAAATAACAGTGGACCTGGAACCCGGAAACTACATCATTTTCGCAAATTCTTTTTTTGATTTTGAGACAGGACCCTATGTGCTAAAAACAGTGACCGAATTTGACACAGATGGAGCAAGACGCAAGGCCATGCCTTGGATACCACTCTTGCTGGACAGTGAAAACTGAATTAATGACTACAAGAGAGGTGAATGAAATGAAGATGCTGATGAAACTATCACTCGTATTGTGCGGCCTTATTTCAGCAACAGCCGTTGCGGGCGGATCGACTGGCTGGGTGACGGTTGATGTCATCAATCAGCGAGACTGCGAAACAAATAGAGGCTTAGAGGTAACATTCACGAGTGCACACGCAAACCCTGATGTTTGTAGTAATGCCAAAGTGGTTGAAGTGGATTGTGGCTTAGCCATCTATAAACAAATTCTTGCAATGGTCCTGACAGCGCAGTCAGCAAATATGGAGGCCAATGCATACGTCAGTGGCTGCGATTCAGATGGGCAAGCCAAGATGACTTCTCTAAGGATTCGCTAGAACCTATCTCATGGACCGTAGAAATGACGGCAGCAAAAACCGTTACTGCGAGCTTTGCCAAAGGAAGCGGTTCTACAAATATCGGATTCCTTCCGGTTGTCCAGCTTATACTCCAGTCTAGTGGAATCTTGTTGTAAAGAATCGTCCTGAAGCAAACGATCCCTTGTACCGGGTAAACAGTAAATTCAGAGAGGGAGCATGAATAATTCACGGCTGTTGTTATCGGTTATTGGAATATTATGCGTGGCATTTAATCCAATTATTTATGCAAAAACTGCTTCTTTAAGTGGAAAGTCTTATTCTTTATCAATCCACGATGCATCCACTTTAGTACAAGGGTACCTTTATAAAGTCTTGTTCACTACATACGATAATAATAGATATAGTTTGCCATATTCGTATGATTCATCCACAGGCACTATTCTCTACAGCCAGGAATTGAAGAAAGTGGGCTCTCAATACAAGGCAGACTATTATGCTTTATTGTCTGGCTCAATTGATGACTACGGAGAATTGTCTTTAAATCTTGGGAATATTGATTTTAATGGCAATGGTATCGATGATATTTGCGAGATTGATAGGTCAGTCGATAGACAGTTTAGTGGTAATTGGAATAGCCACCTGGGTGATAGTGGCAGTATAAGTGGCTCTTTAAGAAGAAACGCTGGTGCTCGTCAGGGCCTTTATAACCTCACTGTTCATGACACATAGGCTGGTATATTGGGGTTTTCTGGTGTCTTTTATATAGGATATATAGACAACTGAGACGTTCGGGCTGATTTTATTAAGGAAGCCCGCTTTCAGACCATTCCCTTGCCATTCGATCTATACATCAGCATTTGATGATTAGATGATTTACAGCTTTCAGGACTAACATTCGCATACCAGCCTCTCTCTTTTTGCTTCTATTGAGATCCATGCAGGTAAATGTTGCACAATACGAACAACCGGTTATGGAAAATCCATTTTTAATGGGGACGCCCCTTGCAGATGACGACATTCCAGCGATTGATGGCATTACTTCTCAGGCAAGCGGAGTCGTGGAACGGCAACGACGATTTCCGAATCCCGGGTACACCGCGATCAGGACTGCGTTTCGTATAAATCATAGTTTGTGCTCGAATCGCAAAATCTGGTCTGTTCGTGAATCAGTATTCCTTCTGTCGCTGGTACTCCTGCTCTGGCTGAACGGCGCCGGCGCACAACCCTTTGCAGGCATCCAACAACCCGAATCGCCGCTTTCATTTATTGATATACCGCTGCGGCTGTCTCTCGAGCCCCTCATCAATGCGGCTGACAGGATGCTCCCGTACCAGGCGGGCAACTGGCACACATGGAAGGACTGGCACGGCATAGATTCACAATACCGTGGCTGGCGCGGGCCGCTCAGCATTACTGCCTCAGGCGATGTGCTATTGGTTCAGGCGCATATCCGTTACTGGATCAGGGCGCAAAAAAACTTGCTTGGTGCGATCACCCTGAAAGCCAGCTGCGGCATCGATGAAGCGCCACGACAGGCAGTGATCGGCATGCAGGTCCTGCTGGAGTGGGGACCGGACTGGACCTTGAGACCGAGGTTTCGCATTCTGCCGACCCGGTTTCTCGACCGCTGCGAAATGACCATCGCGAATATCGATGTCACGCCCGTCGTCGAGACTGAATTCCGCAAGCAAATGCAAGACAGCCTGCGTGCTGCACTCAAGACACTGGCTCCCGGCGTGAATGCAATCCAGCGTCAGGCACAGCAAACCTGGTCGTTATTACAGGAACCGGTAGAACTGGGACAGGACAACTGGTTATTACTCAGGCCGGCGAGTGTCGCACTGTCTCGTATAGACGGTGGTGAGAAATACCTCGACGCACATCTTGCACTGACATTGCAGCCGGTGCTGGTGACCGGAGCTGAACCCGCCGGTAAACCGGTGCCGCTGCCACCATTAGGACACTATTATCCCCGGTCCGCCGAGTTAAATCTGCACCTGAGTGTGAACCTGGATTTCCCCACACTCAATCAGCGGCTTTCCGACACCCTGGCCGACAAATCATTTGTCATCAAAGGTCAAAAGACCGGCATCAAAAAGTTCGACCTGGGGGGTAGCGGACAGGAAATCAGAGCCCGGATGGAACTCACCGGCGACCTGACCGGTACGGCGGAACTGCGTGCGAGTGTGGCCTATGATGCGCAACACCAGGAGCTTGAATTACAGGACCTGACGTATGACTATGACGCGGAAGATTCCACCGTGGGGATGTTAGCGGAGGCGTTCCATGAACCCATCCGCCAGGCACTGGAAGATGCGGCTAACCAGGCGTTGGCACAGCACCTCGATCTGCTCGGCGAGCGTCTTGGGACGGTTCTGAAGAAAATCACGCCGGCGGGTGTGGTGCTGGACCTGTCTGCCTTGCAGCTAAGCAGCGTGCAAATACTTATCGAACAACAGGGTATCAGGCTGGGTGGAACCGCCACCGGGAGCGCACGGCTGGTGTTACGCTGACCGCTCAGTAGCAAGACCACGCCCGTGGCCTGCCCGCACTGTACGCGGACAGCGTGCTCCCAGGCTGAAATCGAATGTCTACAACGGGTTGTTTTCGCCCCTTATCTGAAAATTCAGAAGCTTATCCCAGGAATGTCCGGCTTCTGACAGTTACTTGCCCTTCATTGCGCTCTGAATACCGATTGATGCTGAGGTCGGCAACGGGGATAACCGGTCAACTACGGACCTTTAGCACGATGAAAAACTGCAGCCAAAGCCACCGTCTTTATTAATGCTGCTGCAGCTGTTAAGCCACTTCTTTTATTTGGTTAAAACCCAGATCAAAAGTTCTGCACCCTGTTATCAACCTATCAATAAAACAACCGCTGCAACAATTCCAATCACCAGTGCCGCCACCAGTTTTGATAACATTGTAAGAAACATAGAGTTCCTGCTGTCAGTCGGACTAATCTGTCCCGCCTCTCCAAGCTGATGTAACGATAGTGCGCCGACCAGGGGTGCTTTATTCATAACAAACTACTCCATTAAATTCAGGTCATTAACGGCAGTAGTAAACTGAACTGAATTGTGAAATCCACTTACAGTGGATTACCCTGAAAATAGAGTATGCATCTGGATCGGCAGTCCCCGTTTAGCTGAAATTACAGCTACTCGCCCCAGGAACTTCGGGATTCGATCTGATACTTGCCGTTCGCTGACCCTTCACAAAAGGCGGGACTATTCGCACTCACCCCTCATGAAGCCATATTGTGGAAAGTTCATATGTGCCAGTATGGACAAATACAGTCGATAGCTGCGATTTTGGATGTCCGGGTTCAGT
>JBATFE010000224.1:0-2726 GCA_049664445.1 Gammaproteobacteria bacterium | reverse complement strand
TGGTGGGCCTGGAGGTGAAAGCATCTGCAACAGTGGTGCGAAAAGACTTCTCCGGGTTCGATGCGCTGTCGGAGGATACACGCAGGCAGTTCGTACGGGGAATCGTACTGTACACGGGGGAGCAGTCTGTCGCATTTGGAGAGAACTACATGGCACTGCCAGTCAGTGCGATGTGGCGAATGACAGGGTAACGACAGACGTGACGGCGCAGGAGGATGGATTGCCGCGCCAGTTCTCGACCCTTCCATCCGGAACTTCAAATTAGCGCGGGTCGTCCTCAAAAAATCCGAAGAAAAGTTCGTCGGGCAGTTCGAAGGGTGGTTCATAGGTTTTCAGCCAGTGCTTGACCTTGCGAATATCCTTGAAAAGCCTGAGATCTCTCTGGATTTCAAAAATCGCAAGTTCCAGTTGTTTCTTGTCCTTTCTCAGGGCTGACATAAGTTTTTTGGGCGTGAGTGATTCAAATGGGTCGAGTCCGCCGGCAGCCTTCATGTGCAGCTCGACTTCCTCTATTTCCATTTTCAGTTCCAGCGACTGGTGTTGCAGGATTTTGTTGAAATGTTTGAGGCGGTCTTCGTTGATGGAATCGACTGCGTTCTGGTCAATTTGCTCGACTGCGAGCTGCAGCTCCAGCAATTGCAGCAAGTTCCTGTTTTTATAGGCGACGGTAATTTTTTTCATTAAATCGGTTTTGCGCCGGTGCTCCTCGGGATCTGGTTCCCTGTCCGGGTGCAATGCGCCGACCAGTTGCCGGTAGACCGCCCGAATCGACTGGCTGATTTTGCTCTCTTCCTCTTTTTCACGTTGCTCCCTGGCCAGTTGGCGAGCGGTTTTCTTGCGCCTGGGGCGCTGATCTTCCGCTTGGCGCTGCTGTTCTTCCAGAATGCTTCCCAGTTTCTCCGCCGTGCCATACGGGTCATCCATGTCCAGCTCAACATCGCCAGTATCAATGCCGAACTCCGATTCCAGCATCGCGCGGAGTACATCCTCGCCCATGGCCTTCATCTGTTCCTGCTGGTCATCGAAGTCGATATCGCTATGGCGGTTCGCGATGGGTTTCAGGTCGTCCCGTCCATGATCGTTAATCAGCTCAGCACACAGATCCTCGATGATATGACTGACTTTTTTCTTTTGCAGTCGCGAAAATCGATTGTTGACCCAGTGGCTGTCGAGTAGTTCAACCATCTGCGCCTGGAAACCGGCATAGCTGTCGCGCAGCGGTTGGAAGGTTCTCAGAATCTCTTCCTGGTAGATTGGCATGATTTCCTGCCATTCCGCGAGCCGCTTGCGCTGGCGGTTGATCCTGCCGATCAGAGTGTTGAACTTTTTCTGTGCGGGGGTGAGCCTGTTCGCTTGTTTACTGGTGTTGATTTGCAGCGACTGGGAGGAGGATGTCGTCATTGGGTATTCTTGTGTAGCGTGGGTGAGTTGATGGTCTGTGGCGGTACACTATCTCATTGAGCCTTCATAAACAGACAGGATCGGGTGATCGGCATTAATTATTCTGGCCGCACCAGCCGGTATGATCACGCATGGAAGAGTAAAGAACAATAAGTGGCTCATGGCAGGTCCTACTTTGTTGCCTCCCGAGTGGTTAGTTTAGCGTTGTTTCTTGTTTAAAATCATATAGGGAATGTTTCTATTCAGGAACGAGACCATCTAAAGAATCTTTTTCAGGTAAGAATTCCGAATTATGTACACATGTTCTAGCGTGACCATATCGTGACCGACTCCTGTCATCTTGTGTCCACTCCTGTCCACTTGTGGCAACTTAGCGCGGGGCCTGTGTGCGTAAGTTGTTGAAAACATGGAGGCCTGAAAACGCTATACGGGTCTGAAAATCCCCGTGTCGGTGGTTCGATTCCACCCCTGGCCACCATATTTATCAACAAGATAAAAGTTTTCTGCTGTTAATCCCTGTGTCACCCGGTACACTTTCGGTGCACCTGTACGGAAGACGCAGTGGCAGCGATCACCCAAACACCTGGAAGGCGATCATCCGCAAGCGCGGCTGGCCGCCGGTAAGTCCGCTAGCACGGTGCGGCTGGAACTCTCCCTGCTCTCGCACCTGTTCACCATCGCCATCAAGGAATGGCGCGTGGGGCTGTTCTACAATCCGGTACGCCCCTTTGATACCGACCTGATCTTCTTCGGCGAACCCGGTCGTGACAGGGTACGCTGGCCGTATGAATTCCGCCCTGCCTGGCACCGCACCCGGAAAGACTCTGGCATCAATGGTTTGCGCTTCCACGACCTGCGCCATGAAGCGGTCTCGCGCCTGGTCGAGGCCGGCCTCGGCGACCAGGAAGTCGCTGCCATCTCTGGCCACAAATCCATGCAGATGCTGAAGCGCTACACGCACCTGCGGGCGGAAGATCTGGTGGCGAGGCTGGATCAGGTGATGGGTTGAAAATGTGATGCAGGAGCGGGCTTGCCCGCTAAGCATTCCTGGCCTACAATACACATAAATATGCAATATGTGTGTATAGTATTTGCTGGGTAAACTGTCATGAAATCCGAAACCGTACGAACCAATATCGTGCTGGACGGCAAGCTGGTTGAGGCCGGCCTCAAGGCCACCGGACTCAAGACACGCCGCGAGCTGGTTGACTTCGCCTTGCGTGAACTCCTGCGCCACAAGCAGCAAAAGAAATTGCTCTCGCTCAAAGGTAAGGTGAACTGGGAAGGCAATCTTGAGGAGATGCGTACCGGACGTGGTCAGTGAT
>JBATFE010000223.1:0-2434 GCA_049664445.1 Gammaproteobacteria bacterium | reverse complement strand
ATTCAGACCAGAATTGTTTTGAGTGTGTCGCTGTAATCTATCGAATAGACTATTTGACTGGCTATACAGGACTGACAAGCTTGCCAGGTTGTCATGACAGAAGAGGTAGATGTGACGATATTGTTAGCCATGCGGTGGCCGGTGCGCGCATGGGGTAATGCGTTACACAGAGACGGTTATTTCCGACAATCGCGCCGGGGACGGCACTCCTACAGGTATCTGTATGGTTCCACGAGTCGCGATACGACTCAGCCGTGTTCTATTTACCGTGTGACGGCTGTTCCGCCAGTTGCATCAGCCTGTCGATGATGTCGTCCCGGTCCCATGCCACGGGGCCACGTGCGAGGTAACGAACCCTGCCGCTGCCATCCAGGATGTAGGCCGTGGGCAGGACATTGCCACCCCAGCTATTGAATTCGGTACTGTCCTTGTCCAGTAGGATGGGGTACTCCATGCGCAACCGCTTCACCGCCGCTTGCACGCGTCGCTCCCCTTCACCGACGTTGACGCCAATCACGGCAAAGGGTCTCTCTCCCATCGCCTCAATCAGTCGCCGAATGCCGGGCACCTCCTCGATGCACGGCCGGCACCAGCTCGCCCAGAAGTTGATCAGCAGCACCTTGCCGGCAAACTCGTCCAGATTTCGCCGCTTGCCGGACAGGTCCGGCAGAGTCAGCCCGGGCCGTAGCACAACAGGTATCTCGATCAGCTCACCGGCAGCTGCCGGGGGCGGACCCGGCCACAGGGTCAGGAGCATCAATAGCATCACGGCGGTATCGCGAAGTGCCGTTCGCCTGCTTGTTGCGCTAATCATGCGAGATCATCCATTGTTGATTTGAATCCCTGTTTCGGAGGACTGATCAATTTGTCATGCCGACGGGGCCTGTGCTGGAATTGACCCGGTAGCCTGGATGACGGTAAGGGAATTAATCCGATCCCCTGGTACACATACCACGTCCAGGCGGTGCCCGCCATGGCTGGGGGCGCCGAGAATCCGCATGATGGGACACAGATGCCTATGAGTCGTTATAAAAAAGGCCCCGCAGATTTCACGGCGGGGCCTTCAGGTAAGTGGCGGCATCCCTGCCGCCTGTTTTATTTACGCGCTGCCGTTACAGCTGGTTTTCGTGGCACTCCACACAGCCGACCGCATGACCCTTCGGAAACAGCACACTGGTTTCGTTTGGACAGAATGTGGTTCGATCCTTACACTCAAGCACGCGGTCTTCGGCCATGCGCGAGAGCACGGTGCCCTGGCCATTCTGGCCGTGGCACTCCCGGCACGCGTTCTTGTTGATGTTGCGATCATGATCGCCGCGGGCGAAATTGGTGTTGCCCACCGCGTGCAGGCCGTGCGGCCCCTGCAGGCTGCTGAGCGAACCGTTGGGACTCAGATTGTTGACGTTGGTGTGACAGGTGTCGCACTCGATGATGGCGCCGACATGGCCCTGCAACTGGTCCGCCGCGACATTATCGTTGGCGTTCGGGTTGCCGTTCGGCCACTCCGCATGGGTCGCACCATGGCAGCCTTCACACATCACCCCACCGTGGCCCGTGCTCACCCGGTACAGCTGCGGATTGCCCGCACCCGGGTTGTCGAAGCCGTTGAAGCTTGCAGGCACCGACGGCTCGGCAAAACGCTTGTTGGTTGGAACGATGGGCGTGGCCTTGGCATCGCCGCTGCGGTAGGCCTGGCGTAGACGAATGCCGTCCACGTTGTTGTCGATGTCACGCGTGTTGACCAGCGTTCCGGCACTGCCCGCCAGGTTGTTGGTCGCCGTACCGGTGTGGCAGGAACCGCAGCCCGGTTCGTTGGCCCAGGGTACACGTGGTTGGCTGCTGCCGGGATCATAGTAGTTGCCCTGATCCAGGACGAAGGCTCCCGGGGTGGCCGGTGATACTCCCGCGGAGAAGTCCGCGCCAACCTGTTGCATGTCACCGTGACAGTCGTTGCACAGCATGCCGCCGTTGAACATGGCGCCACGCAGACACTGCACGTTGGTGCCCGGGTGACACTGGTAGCAGGTCTCCTCCAGCACATCAAGGCGCTCGCCCTGGTTAGTGATGGTGCCATCCGCCAACTGGTTCGGCGCCGGCATCGTCTTGAACAGCAGATTTCCCGGGCTCTCCTCAAGTGTGCCGTGGTGGCCGTGCATCACGTTGGAGTTACTCGAATGCGCCACCTGATTACGCCCGTTGGCTGCAGTGCCGGGGGCTCCGGCCATCGGGCCAACCTGTGCGAGGTCCAGTGCCGGGGTGTAGTGACATACCTGACAGACCACCGGCTTACCCTGCTCCAGCGCCTTGTGGGTAAGACAGCTTGAGCTACCGTTCGGATTGGCCTGGTTGATGGTGCATGGGTCATGAATAGCAGGGTCGGCCAGACAATTCACACCCGTGGTATCGCAGGAGGTATTTACATACTTGTTGCCAT
>JBATFE010000222.1:0-3001 GCA_049664445.1 Gammaproteobacteria bacterium | reverse complement strand
AATAGAAGCAATGCAGTCAGGGCGCATATCCAGGTCACTGAGGTGCATAGGACTGAATGCCACGACTCAGCTTGCCTGAGAAGTAATGTCATCAACTGCTGTAATGTCGTTATCATCAAGGGGCAATTATCCTGCGTTACTTTAAGGAAGTTTGTTGGCTGTCGATGAGGAGAAATTGGAGATTATCTGACTGCTCCGTCGTGAAGGTGCTGATGATATTGCACCGGCATGACAGTAGCAGTCTGCCGAAACTAGATTTCGTTCTTATGCGAAGACGACTTGACTGGCGAGATTTGTTGAAGAAAGAAACACAGACATACACAGCGTCCGATAGACGTGATTTAATCATGATGATCCCTTAATAGAAATGAGTAGTTATTACAGCTAACCGGATGTTCGTGTTGTGCAACACTTACCGGTCAGTATTTCTATGGGAGCAAATAAATATGGCAGGAGCACGCAGTCTATACACAAAGACGCGCACATCCTAATCACTATGTACCGATAAACACTTGTAGCCTGGAAATCGTGAATGACCGGATAGCGTACCCACAATAAAACCAGTATGAACGTCTCAGTTGTCTATAAACGGACGTTCGTGAGCAGGTCGGTAAATGTCTTGTTATGTTGGCCGAAAGCAGCCCTTCATGTACCTACATACCTGCATATCTATCGATACCTTCCGTATGTAGTATTGAACTGTCTAGTCAGATAAATACAAGTCGAGCCATCAGGCAAAACTGGATTAAGTGGAAAGGCATTATGTCTAATATACCAATAGCCTTGGCCCTGGTTGGCACATCAATTGGGGTGGTTAGCACGGGCTATGCTGTGCTCTGGTACTGTAACGAGCTGCCAAGACATCATTATCGGGAGTTCTTAAGCGAGCTGACAAAACAGGATAGTTATTCATCGGGCTCTGCCCCTGATTGAGATGGTAACCGCATCAACTACCGTGCGAGCAAACCAGACTGTGTGCCCCCTGCCCACTGATACGATTGCGGGATATGAGCGGTGCATATGATGAGTTCCTGCTAACAGCAACAGTACAGAACTTACGCAGGATGGCAAAATTGCCCAGCCAACCACCACCAAACGACAGGACAGGTGCGTCCGCATGACAGCAAATCAACTGATTTAAGCAATAAAGTCCATCATCTGAACCTATGATGGCATATCAAGAAGATCACTCCTTGCCAAATGGTTGGCTGCAGCCATCACCATCACCCAGACACCGAGTTTTTCAACAAAATCGGCGTTCTGTCCCTCTCACAAACGGGTATTCAGTACGCTGGCCGCTGGACGGAAAACCCTTACATGTAACTATCACATGGCTATGCAGGCGGAAGCCCCTGCATTACGTTCCCTCTTACCGGCGCAGAGAAAAATGTCCGTTTCAGTAAGTTAAGTGAAAACCGCTCACTACGATTCCACGGTAATAAAGAAACACAACGTGCCATGGTGCAATAGCCAAATATCACCTGAGCCCACGTTCCAATGGTAGGTATCCAGTAAACCAAGCGTAGTGGCTCCGGGAACGCGGCAATAAGGAGTATCAGGTACCAGAAACGCACTTGAATTGGAAAGGCCGTGATGCTGCGCTCGAGCAAGAAAAAGTGCGCCAGCTGGAATACGGTAAGCCCCATGGCCAGCATGAACCCTATCTCATTTCCTGTCACCCCTGCCGTGAGAAGTCCCGCCGTTACTACCCAGTACCACCAGCTTAGCTCCTTATATTCAATCATAAACATCGTATGTCACCCATGGTTATACTCACTCATAGTATAAAAGTTACCCGGTTCACAAAGGCGAGCTGTTGCCTGGCAACCAGAAAAGTCTGTCTACGGCCAAAATTAGTCGCCGCACATTCAGTAATGTGCTCATTCTGTCATAAAGACATACCCCTTCACAGCCGACAGTCATCATGATCAGGCATAACTGTTGAACCTTTAGCTGCGTAGCGTCTATTTAGCTACTTGACCCCCAAGGGAGCATTGCAAATGCGACATAACATTTTTGTTTTCTTTATGGTGGCTGCACTAACCGGATGCGCGACTACAGGAGCCATAACGAAGAATGAAAAGCGCGAGGCAATCCTGGATATGAAGCAGGAGGCACTATCTGAACTCTATCAGATACGACCAGATGCCAGATCACAGGTTGCAAAGGCGCCAGGTTATGCAGTCTTCAGTAATGCAAATGTTAATCTCATTCTCGCCAGTTTTAGTGGTGGCCAGGGCGTGGTCAAGGACAATAAAACTGGCCAATATACTTACATGAATATGGGTGAAGCAGGTATTGGCTTTGGACTTGGTGTAAAGGACTTTCGCGCAGTGTTTATTTTCCATGACAGTGACACTATGCGTAGCTTTATTGATAGTGGATGGGAATTTGGCGCTCATGCAGATGCTGCAGCAAAGGCCGGTGAAAAAGGAGGTGCAGTTGGTGGAGAGATACTCCTGGACGGTGTCACCGTATACCAAATGACGGAGAGTGGGCTTGCCCTGCAAGCAACACTAAAGGGCACTAAATACTGGAAAAACAGTGGGTTGAACTGATCATAAATGCCACAAGAGGCGGCCACTTTTCCCCACCTATTGCAAGAGCCGCAAATATCGTTTTAGTGTCGAGCGCCGATTTATCAACAGATACAGTGACATGTCTTAGAAACTTCCGATCTCAACCAGTAACCTGCCGCTCGATGTACTCTTGAGTACCAATATTGATAAGACCGGGAACGGGGATAACCGGTAGAGTCGAGATGTGGCGCGGTGGTCTAAGGTACAGCCTAACAGTTGCCGCCCCTTTCGTCTGGCGGTGCCTCAATAGCCGAACCATCACTCCGTTTCCACACCCTCCTCATCAAACCGGACATGCAGATTTCCCGCATCCGGCTTTCGGACAAAACATCACGCCTTCGCCCACGGCACGTTGCGCTCCAGGCAGGACAGACGAACGAGACGTAGCGTCTCGTAGAGGAACGAATCAGGAAAATCCTTGT
>JBATFE010000221.1:0-7382 GCA_049664445.1 Gammaproteobacteria bacterium | reverse complement strand
AGCAGCTGAATGGATTTCTGTTGCGCTTCGTCCTGGGGGGCCGCCTGTTGTTCATCCGCCATGGGTGGTATTCCTTGTCGATTAATCTGATTCGCCAGAATGGTTACTTTTAATTGTTTTTGGTCAGCGGCAGTTCCGCTTTTTGCCAGGCCAGAACGCCGCCTTTCAGGTTATATACCGATTCAAACCCCTGTTTGCTGAGCTTGTTGCATAACGCTGTTGAGCGCTGTCCGCGCTGGCAATAAACAATCACCGGGCGTTTTCGGTACTTGTCCAGGGACGCCGGGATTTCTGCATTGCCCGTCGGCAGGTTTACAGCATTTGCAATATGGCCTTCACGATAGTCCTTGTCAGTGCGCATATCAATCATGATGCCGTTCTCATGGTTGAGCATGCGGATTGCCTCACCGGGACTGGCCTCTTTGACGCGGCTGAGGCGCTGCTGTATCTCGGATACAATCAGCATCACGACAATGGCGAACAACGCCATCACCAGCAGACGATGGTTACCGGCAAATTCTATCAGCTGCTGAGTATCCATCGGGCTAAAAGTCCTTGTAGAGAAGACAGACGATTCGGGATGTTAAATTACAGAACGGTCATTCAAGGACTGTGGCAAAACACTTCACGCATCATGCCAATCAAGCGCAAGGTGCGCGAATCACCGACGCGGTAGTAAACGCGGTTGGCGTCCTTGCGAGACGCAAGAATACCCTTGTCTCTAAGAATGGCGAGATGCTGGGAAATATTGCTTTGCGAAGTGCCGACACGCTCGACAATATCCTGCACACTGATTTCCTGGTCGCCGAGTGTACAGAGAATTTTCAGACGCAGCGGGTGCGACATGGCCTTGAGGGAGCGTGATGCACGGTCGATGTCTTCATCTCGCGTGATGAGAGTTTCACTGCTTGTATTCATTGTTTCGCCCCTCAAATACCTGATTTAGTTGTAGCTTACTGCATTCATTATTAAAACATTATACAATAATAAGCCGTTTCGGCTACAGACAAGAGGCTGAAACATTGACATTACCATCTGGTTCAGACAGTTTCTGCCAACAGCCTGCCAGCAACACTGGAAATCAGCGAGTGAACTGATCTAGACTCTTTCCAAATACATGAGCAAACAGCACAAGAAGACATCCAAACATGGTCCCGCAAGGCCAATGGTCCTGCTTATCCTCGATGGCTGGGGCTACAGTGAGACGCCGCAGCATAATGCCATTGCGGCGGCGAACAAACCGGTCTGGGACAGGCTCTGGAAGAATTATCCTCATACCTTGATACGCACCTCGGGCGCGGCGGTGGGCTTGCCCGCCGACCAGATGGGAAATTCCGAGGTCGGTCACCTGAATCTCGGAGCCGGTCGCGTGGTGTATCAGGAATTTACCCGCGTCAGCCGTGCCATTAAAACCGGTTCCTTTTTCAGAAACCATACCTTGACTGATGCAGTTGATCTGGCAAAAGACAATGACAAGGCCGTGCATGTACTTGGCCTGCTGTCACCCGGTGGTGTGCACAGCCACGAAGAACATATCCATGCCATGGTGGAACTGGCGCTGCAGCGCGGCGTGAAAAAGGTCTATCTGCACGCCTTTCTCGATGGTCGCGATACGTCTCCGCGCAGCGCTGCAGCATCCATCGAAGCTACACAACAGTTGTTCGAGAGACTCGGCGGTGGCCGCTTTGCCTCAATTATCGGTCGCTACTACGCCATGGACCGTGACCACCGCTGGCCGCGTATTCAGGCGGCCTACGATCTGATTACCCAGGGAAAAGCCGAGTTTCAGGCGCTGGATGCCATGAGCGCGCTGCAGATGGCCTATGCGCGTGATGAGGGGGATGAATTTGTCAAGGCAACCGCGATTGTCCCCGAGGGGAGCAGGCCAGTCACGGTCGAGGATGGCGATGTCATCGTGTTTATGAACTTTCGATCAGACCGGGCGCGCCAGATAACCCGACCGTTTATCGAGCCGGATTTCGACGGTTTTGTTCGGGAGCGCAAACCCCGTCTTGGGGGTTTCGTGAGTTTAACCGAGTACAAATCGACCTTTGATGTGCCGGTGGCCTATCCGGCAGAGCGTCTCAAGGATGTATTCGGTGAGTATGTTGCAAAAAACGGTTTGCATCAGTTGCGCCTTGCCGAGACCGAGAAATATGCACATGTGACGTTTTTCTTCAACGGCGGACGGGAAAAGCCGTTTGATGGAGAAGACCGGATACTGGTGAAATCACCCATGGTTCCCACCTATGACATGCAGCCGGAGATGAGCGCCCCCGAAGTGACAGACAAGCTGGTCGCTGCCATAGAGGGTGGCAGCTATGACGTGATTATCTGCAATTATGCCAATCCGGATATGGTGGGTCATACCGGTAAATTTGACGCCGCGGTGAAAGCCATCGAGGCAGTCGACACCTGCCTGGGCCGGATACTGGCGGCACTGGACAAGTATGGCGGTGAAATACTGGTGACCGCGGATCATGGCAATGCCGAACTGATGCTCGACAATAATACCGGCCAGGCACACACCGCACACACCATGAATCTTGTGCCACTGGTTTATGTCGGGCGTCCGGCACAGATGCAGGAAAATGGTGCGCTGTCTGATATCGCACCGACGATGCTGGCGCTTATGAACATGCCGATACCGCCGGACATGACCGGCCACCCGCTGGTGGAACTGTTGTCGGACATCGATGATGTCACCACGCCGGAATCTGTCGCGGACGTGCATGGCTGATATGCAGCGGCCGTCAGGCCGGCTGCGCATCACTCCTGCAGCTGTCTGTGCTGCCTTTCATTGCTGTTCCCCGGTGCTTTTGGCGTTGCTGCTGGCATTCATGTATGCCACTGGCGTGGCTGAGGATATCGGACTGCAGACAGAGAAACTGCAAAAGCTGCGTGCGCATATCAAGGACATCAAGTCTGAAGTTGATTCCATGCGTGGTCAGCGCAATGACGTGCAGGCAGCACTGGAAAAGACCGAAAAGGAGATTGGCAGGGTTACCGCCGAACTCTATCAGCTTGACGCAGATGCAGAGACGACGCGCCTCAGGATTGAATCACTGAACAACGATCGGGCCACTGAACGCCAGTTGCTGGCAGACCTGCGCCAGACACTGATGCTGGACCTGCAATCGGCCTATACAGCAGGGAGGCAGCAGCGCATCAAGCTATTACTTAACCAGCAGGATCCCGCCCGTGTTGGCCGCATGATGACCTATCACGGATATTTCACCCGTGCACGCGCCACCCGACTGCAGGAGTTGCGTGCGACACTTGACAGGCTCAGTGACATTGAGCGTGCCCTTGTTGAGCAGCAGGCAGAAATAGAACAAGTGCGATTGCAGCAGCAGGAAAAATCAGCGCGACTGACGCAGCAACAGGACAAACGACGAACCCTGCTCGCACAGCTGCAGCGTGGTTTGCAGCTCAAGTCGAGTGAATTGTCCACCCTGCAGCAGGATGAACAGCGCCTGCAGGCACTGCTAAAGTCTTTGCAGGAAGCCATGCGCGAGGTTCCGCCTCAAGATGCTTCCACACCCCTGCGTCAGCTAAAGGGAAAGCTGCAGTGGCCGGTGGCGGGGCGTATCACGCGGCGTTATGGCGCGAAGCAGGCGTCCGGGGAACTGCAATCCAGCGGTGTACTTATCGCCTCGCTTGACGGTGCTGATGTCCATGCCATAGCCAACGGTCGTGTTGCATTTGCCGACTGGTTGCGGGGCTTCGGCCTGTTGCTGATCATCGACCATGGTGACGGATATATGTCTCTGTACGGGCAGAATCGCAGCCTCTACAAGGCTGTCGGTGACTGGGTGAAACACGGCGAGGTGGTGGCTGCCGCCGGTAGCAGCGGCGGGCAGGACCAGGACGGCCTGTACCTGGAGTTGCGCAAGGACGGACGGCCGTTCAACCCGACAGCCTGGTTCAAGGGACAGCCGTTACCGCTCCAGTCAAAACACTAGTATTTACCCCCATTGCCCAGGAATTAAGCCGCTGCTGCAGTGTCTCAATGAGGGTAAATGGCAAATTACCGGCGGATGAAAGCTTTCAGGGCGGACGCCGATACCGCTGTAACCGGTGCTGTGATATTGTCGCGATGTCTTGTCAGCGGCGACACTTAACCCTTTTCAGGCAGCCAAGGCGAATTGCCTGCTGACCTTGTATGGAATAACTACATGAAACCCAAATTACAGAATTATCTGCTGGTCCTGACCGGGCTGGTTACCGGTGTGCTGGTATCAATAGGGCATGGTGTGTTTGCTGAACGCGAAACTGCCCAGGCCACGTTGCCGGTCGAGGAACTGCGCACCTTCAGTGATGTTTTCGGACGTATCAAGAACGACTATGTCGTCGATGTGGACGACAAGGAATTGATAGAAAACGCTATCCGCGGCATGTTGTCGGGGCTGGATCCACATTCCGCCTACCTGGATGCCGAACAGTTCACCGAACTGCAGGTCGGCACCACAGGCCAGTTCGGTGGTTTGGGAATCGAGGTGGGGATGGAAAACGGATTCGTCAAGGTGATTGCGCCGATCGATGATACACCGGCGCAGCGTGCCGGCGTAGAGGCGGGCGATCTGGTTATCCGGCTGGACGATACCCCGGTGAAGGGCATGACACTCAATGAAGCCGTGAAAATCATGCGCGGCAAGCCAGGTTCAGATATTGAATTGACCATTGTGCGTGAAGGTGTTGATCAGCCCCTGAAGATCAGTATTACGCGCGATATCATAAAGGTAAAAAGTGTCAAGGCACGCCTGCTTGAGCCCGGTTTTGGTTATTTACGCATCTCCCAGTTCCAGTCGAAGACGGCGGAAAACATGATTGATGCTATCGAGAAACTGAATAAAGAAAACAAGGGCGCGCTGCAGGGTCTGGTGCTGGATTTGCGCAACAACCCCGGCGGTGTGCTGAACGGTGCGGTTGCCGTGTCTGATGCCTTCCTCAAGAAGGGCATGATTGTTTATACCGAGGGGCGCATCGCCGACTCCAGGTTGCGCTTCAATGCGACACCGGATGATGTCATTGATGGTGCTCCACTGGTGGTGCTGGTAAACCAGGGTTCAGCATCTGCCTCGGAAATTGTTGCCGGTGCACTGCAGGACCACAAGCGCGCCATCATCGTGGGTGTTAAAACCTTCGGCAAGGGATCAGTGCAGACCATTTTGCCGCTCAGTAGTGAATCTGCGCTGAAGTTAACCACGGCACGCTATTACACACCCTCGGGCAAGTCGATACAGGCGGAAGGTATTACTCCGGATATCAAACTGGAAAGTATTGAAGTCGCAGCCCTCGAGCGGAAAATCGAGCCATTGAAGGAAGCAAACCTGTCAGGCCACCTGGAAAATGGTAATGGGAATGATGACAAGGCATCCGGTGAGACTGAAGAAGAGGAAGTCACGGTCTCTGTAACGGAGGACTATATGCTCTACGAGGCCCTCAATCTGCTGAAGGGTCTGGCAATTCTTCAGGAACGCATGCAGTAATCATTAGCGCATGAAACCTAACCCGGCCATATGGTATTTCCCGGTTACCCTGTGGCTTTATGTTAATTTGTTCGCGGCCATGACTGCACATGCCGCACCCGGGGATACTGAAAAATACCTGCCCGGTATCGCACTGATCATCGATGATCTCGGCAATCAGCGCGAGCAGGGCATGCGTGCCGTCACACTGCCCGGTCCGGTCGCCTGTGCCTTCCTGCCCCATGCTCCTTTCACCAGGGCGCTTGCCAGCCAGGCACATGCCTATCGCAAGGAAATCATGCTGCATCTGCCGATGCAGGCCCTTGACCACGAACACATGCGTGTCGAGAAAGGCATGTTGACCCTTGATATGACCGAACAGCAGTTCATGGATGCTTTGGCAGGCGACATAGCGTCTGTTCCGCATGTCAGCGGTTTGAACAATCACAAGGGCAGTTTGCTAACACAGCATCCCGGCAACATGGCGTGGTTGATGCAAGCCATTAATCAGCGTGGCGACCTTTTTTTTATCGACAGCCGCACCACCAAGGCAACGGTCGCGAGACAGCTTGCCGTAGAATACGGGGTACCGAGCAGTTCCCGAAACGTTTTTCTCGACAACGATCCTGACCCCGAGGCGGTGCGTGTGCAATTCAGAAAATTGATCGCCATCGCCAGGCGTGATGGCACCGCACTGGGGATCGGGCACCCATTGCCGGATACCCTGAGTGTGCTGGCAGAAGAGCTCGAAAACCTGCAACGGCAGGGGGTACAATTGCTGCCGGTATCGCGCCTGATTGAGCTGCAGAACGAACGGAGTGTTGCGTGGCAAACGTCCTTGTCCCGTTAGCGCAGGGCTGCGAGGAACTGGAAGCGGTGACCGTGGTCGATCTGCTGCGTCGTGCCGGCATCGAGGTGGTGACGGCCGGGCTGGATGAGCAGCCGGTGCGTGCTTCCCGTGGTGTGGTGCTGCTGCCTGACATGACCCTTGACAGTGCCTTGCAGAAGGAATACGACATGATCGTGCTACCTGGCGGCCTGCCGGGTGCGGACCATTTGCGAGACGACGAACGTATCATTGATCTGTTGCGTAGTATGTCAGCCGCAGGTAAATACACGGCAGCGATATGTGCAGCACCCAGGGTACTGGCACAGGCCGGTTTGCTTGCTGGCAAGCGTGCTACCAGTTACCCCGGCACACTGCAGACTGACAGCATCCCGGGGCTGGATTACCGGGACACGGCGGTCGTCATCGACGGTACTGTCATTACCTCCCGCGGGCCAGGTACAGCGATGGACTTTGCGCTGTCGCTGATTGAGTTGCTTGCCGGCAAACAAAAGCGCGATGAGGTTGAAGCGGGCCTGCAACGCGCCTCATAGCCAGCGCACCCGCTACCTGGCTGAATGCAGAATACTCAGCATTGACAGGGTCTAGTCGTGGTCATCCGGCCAGTCGAGAAACAGCAGGAATAAACCCAGGCCTCCACATATCCAGCTTAGCAGGGGAGCGCCCATGGCCATATACGGCGCCGAGCCATCGAGACCGTAGATGATCGCTGCTGCGACAATCAGCCCGCTGCCAATGATGGCGTTTGAGTTGCGTCGATTGGCACGGCGCAGTTCAAGTCGCAGGCGTTTAAGCTCACGAGAAGTCCACTCCACCTGCAGTTTGCCGCTGCTGGCTTGTTCCAGGAAACGGTACGCCAGTATCGGCATCTCCGGCAGGCTATCGCCCCACGCGGGCAGGCTTTCTTTCAGGTTGCGTAAAAATGAACGCGCGCCCAGTTGTTCGCTCATGGTGCGTTCCAGGAACGGCTTGGCGGTTTTCCAGAGATCCAGTTCGGGGTACAGCTGCCTGCCCAGGCCCTCGATATTCAACAGGGTCTTTTGTAACAGCACCAGTTGTGGCTG
>JBATFE010000220.1:0-2368 GCA_049664445.1 Gammaproteobacteria bacterium | reverse complement strand
CCCACTTGTCATCCTGGCTGATATTGCCCTGCACCAGGCTCACCTGGACCGCCTCGCCACGCGGCGTGGTCCACTGCACCCGGTCCAGCAGGTAGCCCGTTAGCGGCAGCATGACAAGCAAGACCACACTGAGCAAGCGTCGCTGCCTCTTCACAATCGCCAGCAACAGGGCCGGCAACAGCGCCAGCAACCAGCCCGTGCCATAGACACCGAGCACGGGTATATAGCCGGCCAGCGGGCTGTCTATCTGGCTGTTGGCGATATTCAGCCACGGGAAGCCGGTAAACAGCCAGCTGCGCAGCCACTCGGCGAACACCCAGCCGGCCGGAAAGGCAACCACCAGCACCGCCCAGGACGGTGCGCGACAGAAACGTCCGAGGCAGTAACCCAGCAGCGCGGGATAGAGGCTCAGGACCACGACCAGACCGAGTGTCACCGCAAGGGCACCGGCAACCGGCACATGGCCAAACACGTGGATGCTGTTGAATACCCACGTGATACCCGTGCCAAAAAAACCCAGACCGAACAGGAAACCGCGACGCAACGACTGCCGTGGCGTGTCGCGTAACCACTGGTTGAACAGCAGAAACAACGACACCATGATGACCGGGTAGTAACCAAACGGTGCAAAGGCCGTGACCGCTGCCGCCCCTGCGAACAGCATCAACAGTCCGCCAAAACGATCCATCAGGCCGTTCACGCGTCGCTTGCTGCGGGTTCGACCGTGCGCTCGACAGTTTCAGGTAACAGGGTTAGTTGCAGCATGTGGACACGACGACTGTCGGCACGCAGGATCTTGAACAACAGGTTGCCGATGACGACCCGTTCTCCCCGCTTCGGCAGGTGTCCGATCTCGTGTACCACCAGGCCACCGATGGTGTCGAATTCCTCATCGGAAAGTGACAGCTTGAAATACTCGTTGAAGTCCTCGACCGGTGTCAGCGCCTTGACGGTGTAATGGACTTCACTGTGCTTGCGGATGGTGTCCTCTTCCTCGACATCATGCTCGTCCTCAATTTCGCCGACAATCTGTTCCAGCACGTCCTCAATCGTCACCATTCCGGCGACACCGCCATATTCATCCACCACGATGGCCATGTGATTGCGACTGGAGCGAAACTCCTTTAACAGCACATTCAGCCGTTTGCTTTCCGGGACAAAGATTGCCGGGCGCAAGATATTGCGTACGTTCAGCAGGCTGTCGGTGCGTTCGAAGGCATACAGCAGGAAGTCCTTGGCCAGCAGGATACCGACGACCTCGTCGCGGTTATCGCCGATCACCGGAAAACGGGAGTGTCCGGATTCGACGATGCGGCGCAGCAGCGCATCGGGACGGGTGTCACGCGCCAGCATGACAACCTGGGAACGCGGGATCATGATGTCGCGTACCTGCATATCATCTACCTGCAACACGCCTTCAAACATGGCGAACGCATCGCTATCAAACAGGCCGTTTTGTTGCGCGGTACGCAACATTTCGTGCAACTGTTCCTTGTCGGCCGGCACCTGCGTGAGCGCCTGTTTAATCCTGGCGACCCAGGAACGCTTTGCGGGGCCGCTGGAAGACTGATATTTGTTCATTAAATATTAGTTAGTTATGCGACATTTGTAATACTAACATCACATACATTATTGAGTACACTGCAGCAGCACCGATTGTATATCAACAGTCAGATGGGCGGCTTTAGTAAGGATCCGGGTAACCCAGGTTGGCCAGGAGATCGGTTTCACGGGCCTCCATCTCGTGGGCGTGGTCGTCGTGCTGATGGTCGTAACCCAGCAGGTGCAATACCCCGTGAACCACGATATGCGCCCAGTGCGCTTCCAGCGACTTGTCTTGCGCAACGGCTTCACTGGCCACCACGGGCGCACAAATCATGATATCACCCAGCAGAGCGGTGTCCACGCCGGGGATGCCTTCATAGGGAAACGACAGCACATTGGTTGGCCCGTCCTTGCCACGGTACTGGCGATTGAGCGCGGTGATTTCCGCTTCGTCCACGATGCGCACCGTCAACTCGGCCTCTTTTTTATGCTCAGGCAATGCCTGTAACACCCATTGCCGGATGGCATCCTCACCCGGTATGCCCTCAACGGCCATCGCGTACTGGACATCGACTGTCTGGTGTGTCTCGCTCATAACTGGGTCCTGTAGGGATTATTTGTCTTCGCTAGCCGACTGCTCATACTTCTCGTAAGCAGAAATAATGCGTTGTACCAGCGGGTGCCGGACGACGTCGTTTGATGAAAAGAACGTGAAACCGATGTCATCATAGAGATTCAGCACCTCGGTCGCCTGTCGCAGGCCGGACTCAACGTGTTTCGGCAAGTCAATCTGGGTAATGTCGCCGGTCACCACCGCGGTTGA
>JBATFE010000219.1:0-1893 GCA_049664445.1 Gammaproteobacteria bacterium | reverse complement strand
GCTTGCTGTCCGGTTCCGGCATGAGCATCTTGATGTCGTGCCCGAGGACCTCGCTGGCATCATAGCCAAACAGGCGTTCTGCAGAACCATTCATAAACTCCACGGTACCGTCCTCATCGATGAGGATGATGGCGTCCGGTGCAGTCTCGAAGAGACTCTGGAAACGCTTGCGCTGCTCCTTGAGCTGGCCTACCTGGCGCTCGATGCGCCCGGCCATGAGCGAGAACGCCTGCGCCAGCTGGCCCACCTCGTCATGGCGGTCCTCTTCGGGCAGTCGCGGGCGGCTTGTGCCCGGTGCGAAA
Source organism: Gammaproteobacteria bacterium (assembly GCA_049664445.1). Classification (GTDB taxonomy): domain Bacteria; phylum Pseudomonadota; class Gammaproteobacteria; order UBA9214; family UBA9214; genus UBA9214. The sequence continues at coordinate 1,591 of JBATFE010000219.1, read as the reverse complement.
CGGCTGACCTCGCGCGTGACCCGCTCCAGGGGGGCGATGAAAACCCGTACCAGCCAGATCACCACGATGGTGCCCACCAGCAAGAACGGCAGGATCAGTACCGCACTCTCGCGTCGGGCCGCGTTGACTTCCTCGACGATCACCGAGCGTGGCATGGTCAGGCCCAGCAGCAGTTCATCGCTGGCACCCTGCGGGACAGGCAGCATGCTCAGGTGGGCCACGACAGGCTCTGAACCCGGGAGCGCGACTTCCTCTGCGATGACGTCGCTACGACCGCCGTCCAGCAGCAGGGTTACCTCTGGAAAGTCATCCTGTATGCGGTAACGTTGACCCAGCTCGAAGCCGAAGGTCTTGCCCGGGTCCGGGTGGTAGAGATAATCGCCCTGCCGGTTGGCGATATAAAATGTGAGACCGGGACTGACGACGCTCCTGGTCGCCTCGAATACCCGTCGGGCATCCATGTTGATGATGACGATGCCAAACGGGGTTTCGTCCGCGTCTGTAACCGGCAGAGCAACACGCAACACCGGTTGATGCGGTTCCTCGATCTGTCCGTGCTCGCGGTTCAGGTTGATCGCTGACCAGTAGAACTCGCCGGCTGCATTGTCGAAGGTTTCCCTGAAGTATGCCCGCTGTCCCTTGTGTTGCAGTTCGTGTTTTGGCGCCCGCCTGATCTGGTTGTCGACCTGGTCTATACGCACCAGCTCCATGCCGTCGTCAGCGGCGCCGATAAGGCGGGCCTGGATATACCAGGGGTGGTTCACCAGCAAGGCGGCAAAGACCTCCTGCAGCTGGCGTTTCGCCTGTTCACGGACGGTGTTGCTGGCGGGGTCGCCGGCCGTGGTTTGCAGTGTACTGATCAGCCGCCGTAGCGACGGACTGCGCGCGAGAAATTCAAGATCACGCTGGATGGCATCGAAAATATCCTGCAGGCGGGTCGCGACGACCTTGCTTTCCTGGCTCAGCCGCTCGGCGGAGGCCTCCATGAGCAGGCTGGTACCCGACTGGGTGATGACGATGCCCATGAGGATGCTGCTCGTGAGCATGATGATGACGAGTGCCGTAGACAGTTTGGAGGCGATGTGGCGGCGAATGGCAAGCAGTCCTGTGTACGATCAATAGAGGCAATTATCACGCTGTGCATTGACAAAGGAAAGGGCAGGGAACAATAAATGTGCCAGCCAGCCGAATGCGGATGCCGCCTGCAATGTTGCAGCAGGTGACTGCCGGGATGACCGCTGTCAAGCCTGCTCCGCGGTGCGCACGCCGCTATGATCCCGGGCAAGCAGCAGATACACTGCCGGCACCACGAACAGCGTGAACACGGTGCCGATGCCCAGTCCGCTGGCGACCACCAGACCGATATGAAAGCGGCTGACGGCACCGGGTCCGGTGGCGATCAGCAGTGGCACCATGGCCATGATCATCGACACCGTGGTCATGAGGATCGGTCGCAGCCGGATGGCCCCTGCCTTGATGACCGCCTCGCGTTTCGAGAGACCTTCGCCGAGTTGCAGCTGGTTGGCGAATTCGACAATGAGGATGCCGTTCTTGGCGATCAGTCCGATAAGTGTAATCAGACCGACCTGGG
>JBATFE010000218.1:0-13856 GCA_049664445.1 Gammaproteobacteria bacterium | reverse complement strand
AGTGCGCTGCAGGGTGTTCCACTGTCACTCCCGGCATTGACGCGCGCATACAAACTGCAGAAACGTGCCTCACGCGTGGGTTTTGACTGGCCAAGCATACATGGTGTCTCGGACAAGGTTGAAGAAGAACTGCAGGAATTGAACGAGGAGATCAGCCGCCGTGCAGGGGCCGATATATTGACAGATGAGGCCGGCGACCTGTTATTCGCGGCTGTTAATCTCGTCCGGCATGCCGGCGTGGAACCGGAGCTGGCCCTGCGCAAGGGCAATCGTAAATTCACACGACGCTTTCAACAGGTAGAGAAGTTCCTGCAGGATGCCGGGCAGACACTTTCCGATACGGATCTGGACACGCTCGACTATTACTGGGAAAAGGCCAAGGAACAGGAAGATTCCCGGTAAGCTTTTCTTGTGAAAGGGTATGCAATCCGGTACAACAGGCAAGTTGTAACCGCAGGGTAATTCGCCATGAATGACAAAACTCCCGAGAATGTGATCGAGGTCAGAGACCTGTTCATGCACTATGGTGATCGCGCTGTTCTTAGCGGCATCAATCTGGATATCCGTGCAGGGGAAATCATGGTAATCATGGGCGGCAGCGGTTCCGGTAAAACCACGCTGATGCGCAACTTGCTGGGGCTGAACAAGCCCACCTCCGGCAGTATTCGCATCTTCGGTCAGGATATCACCAGGATCAGCAGTCGCGAGCTGTACGCAATCCGCCGCAAGATAGGCGTTGCCTTTCAGGGGGGTGCCTTGCTGGGCTCGATGTCGGTTGCAGAGAATATTGAGTTGCCGCTCAAACATCACACCAAGCTGGATGAAAACACCATGCGTATCATGTCTCGCATGAAACTCGAGGTGGTCAATCTGGCGGGTTTTGAAAACCTGATGCCGTCGGAACTCTCGGGCGGGATGTTGAAACGGGCAGCTCTGGCACGCGCCATTATCATGGATCCGAGCCTGTTATTTTTTGACGAACCGTCTGCCGGACTTGATCCGGTCGTATCTGCTGAACTCGACGAATTGATCCTGCGTCTCAAGCAGGCGATGAAGGTAACCATCATTGTGGTTACGCACGAGCTGGAAAGTGCCTTCAAGATCGCCGACCGTATTACCGTCCTCGGGCACGGGCATTTGTTGATGACCGGCACTGTTGACGAGGTTCAGCACAGTGATATCGAGGCAATACAGGACATGATCAACCGCCGTCCCAGGGATGAGGCCATCAATGCGGATGAATACCTTGCGCGCCTGACGGCTGACCGCAGCCAGCAACGCATCTAGTGATGATGCTCACCCGTCCTGCCGGCAGCTTATGATGGTGTGCTCGCAAGTTCGTCGAGCTTTGCCCGCATCTTTGCCAGCAGACCATCAAAACCTTCTTTTTTCATTATCTCCTGATAGGAGCTGCGGTAGTTGCTGATCAGGCTGATGCCTTCTATGATGACATCGTACACCAGCCACTGGTCACCTTTCTGGTAGAGCCTGTAGTCAACAGGTATGTCGGCACTGGAAGTGATGATGAGGGTTTCCACGACGGCCTTCCTGCCACTGACCTTTTCGCCGGGGTAATCCACTCTCTCGTTGGTGTACGAATCGATCTTCCCCACATAGCTGTTTTCGATCAGCTGCGAGAACAGCTCGACAAATTTTTCTTTCTCCTCGTCAGTGGTTTTGCTCCAGTTGGTGGCAAGCGTGCGCTGTGACATGGCCCGGAAATCAAAGCGTTCCTTGACTATGACTTTTATTTGTGTGCGCTTGTCTTCGTAATTCAGTTGCTCGTCGTCCAGAATGGCAAGAACGGCATCCACAGAGATGCGTACCACATCTGTGGGTGAATTTCCGGCAAATGACAGCGCGGTAAACGCCAGTGTGAAGCCGATCATTAATGCGAGTAGGGGTCTTTTAAACATGCTGGTTACCTCTGCAACAAAGTGTGCTGTGTATGACTAGTGTAGTATCAGATTCGAGCGATACTGGCTATAGGCATCACGCAGGAACAGGTAAGGATCGAGTGAATCCCTCTTGATGCCTTCATAGGTATCCTTGTCGATCGACAGGAAGTTGATAACATCACCGGATACGGCAATCCAGTAGCCGCGGTTTTCAAACACGACCGGCACCAGGCTGAAGTAAACGTCACCCAGCAGGCCTATGCCGTCCCTGACATTTGACGGTCCCAGGAACGGCAACACCAGGTAGGGGCCGGGGCCAACACCGTAGTGGGCCAGCGTCTGGCCGGTATCCTCTATTTTTCTCTCAACCCCGAAATTCCCTTTCGCGGTGTCGAACAGGCCACCGATACCCAGTGTTGAATTGACGCCAAAGCGGGTCAGTTCATTGCCGGCATCACGAAACTTGCCTTGCAAGGCGGCATTGACGAAGCGTATCGGTGCCCGCAGATTGGAGAAAAAGTTCCTGATGCCGAGCCGCAATGGTTCGGGTGCCAGCCAGCGCCAGCCCTTTGCAAGCGGTTTCATGACGTAGAAATAGGCCTTGTCGTTGAACCAGAATATGCCGCGGTTGAATGTTTCAAGGGGGTCATAGACATCAACAACCTCATCGTCTTCATCGAGGAAGGAGAGGTCATCGTCGTCCATGAACGGCGCGCTTTCCTCGTCCGTGCCATCAGACTCCAGCTCTTCCAGAACCGGTGGCGCAACCGCTTCCCCGGGGGGCGGCTGATCATCATAAGTCTCAATAAAGCCCCGGCGTGATTCAACGCCCAGTGCCGTCAGCGGCAGGATTAAGATCAGCAATGCTAGCAGGAGTTTTTTCATCATGATGACCGCTTCCGTTGGCTATTCGCCTTCAAAGATGTACTTGCTGACCAGCTCTTCAAGGCTGATCGAAGGCTCGGTTTCCTCTATTACATCACCAGCCCCGAGGATGATTTCCGACCCTCCGGGTGACAGCTTGATGTATTTGTCGCCGATTATGCCTGCGGTACGAATGGAAGCAATGCTGTCATCCTGCAACTTGACCACTTTGTCGATATTCATGTGCACAACCGCTTCGTAATCACCGGTATCCAGTTCAATACGGCTGACCTTGCCGACAGTGACCCCGGCGAGTTCGACGGTCGAACCTTCCTTGAGACCGCTGATCGAGGTAAACCGGGCCGTTACCGGGTAGGTTTCCTGCGCGAAGGGATTGATGTCGCCCATTTTAACGGCCAGCCAGGAAAAGCTGATGAAGCCTGCCAGCAGAAATATGCCCACGATCATTTCAAGATTCAATTTTTTCATCACCAACCCCGACTGTGCCAGTCAATGTGCATCCTGTGCCTGTTATGAAAGTATGAGTGAGCCGATCAGATAATCCCAAACCAGGATCGAAACCGAGGCAAATACCACTGCATCCGTGGTGATGCGGCTGACACCCTCTGCGCCAAATACCCCGTCTCGATTGAGATGCAGGAAATACCCCTTGAAGGTGGTGATCCACACGACCAGCACACCGAAGATCATCGATTTAACAAGGCACAGGCGGATATCGACCCATTCAACGCTGTTATACATGCCCTGGAAATAGGCGCCTTCGGCAACATCGAGTAATACAACGCCTGCCAGGTAGCCGCCGAATATGCCGACGATGTTAAAAATAAATGTCAGCGCCGGCATGGAGATAAGTGCAGCGACGAACTTGGGCGCAACAAGAAACTTGACCGGGTTGATGGCCATGCATTCAAGGGCATCAATCTGTTCAGAGCTGCGCATGATGCCGATTTCGGCACAGATCGCCGAACCGGCGCGGCCAATGACCATCAGTGCGGTCAGCACCGGACCCAGCTCCTGTATCAGGCTGAGGGCAACGGCGGAGCCGAGTACATCCTCTGAGCCGAACTGCTTCAGGTTATGGTAGCCCTGCAGGCCAAGGACCATACCCGTGAACAGACCGACAATCAGAATGACGATGACGGAGCGTGCCCCGAAGAAGTAGATCTGTCGAACAATGGCATAAAGAGAGAAGGGCGGTTTGAAGATGCTGGCGGTGACTGCCCCGAAGAACATGCCCATCCTGCCGACTGTTTCCAGCAGATAAAGAAAATCACCCCCGAGCTTTTCAAGCAGCTTCAGCATATTTGATGGTATCGGTTATTCATGCTGTTTCCGGAGTCCAGGCGCCTGGGCCTTGTCAGCCAGCGCTTCATCGACGCTACCGTATATCCTGAATACCTTGTCCAGACGTGCCAGTTCAAGTACCCGTCGGGTGGGTTCGCTGACGGCCGCCAGCGACAGCAGGCTGCCATTTTTCTTTGCTGCCTGCAATGCCTCTACCAGTGAAGCAACGCCGGAACTGTCGATGTAGGTCACGCCTGACAGGTCGACAATTATATTACCGGTCTTGTCAAAACATTTAAGCAGGGTTTTTCTTGCCGCCGGCGAGCTGTCGAGGTCAATCTCGCCTTTGAAAACGACGATGGATGCGCCCTGTTTTTCCACGATTTCATGCTTCATTGCTGTTTTTTCTCTTGATGAATTTGACCATGCGTAACAGGTTCCCCTGGTCTTCGGGGGTCGGCAGGTATTCGACCTTGTCCATTATGTCATGGATAAGGCATATACCCAGCCCCCCGGGACCCAGTTCTTTCGGCCACTTCGGTTTGATTTTTTCCCGGTCTATCGGACGTGCTGAATCCTGCAGGCGAAACTCAAGTATGCCGTCTTCGCAGTAGATTTCCAATGTGGCATCGCCTTCGTCGATTCCCTTGTAGGCATGCCTGACGACGTTCTGGCAGGCTTCCCCGATGGCAATAATGATATCCGTGGTGTCCTCCGTGACGCAGCCGCAGGTCTTGCAGGCGTCATTGACGACCTCGCGTACGGACTGCAGCGCATCCGCCCTGGCAGGGAAAGTGAAGCGGGCAACCATCCGCTGCCAGTCCCTGGCCGCGTTGTGGCGCAGTTCCGGACGTGCGTCCTCGACGGCCAGCAAGGTGATGTCGTCATGGCGCTTGCGCCCGGTGTCGCTGAGAATCGATACCACTGTCTTGATGCGTGCCGCTATCGGCAGGTCACTGCGTTCCCGCATGATATCCTGGAAGCCCGTTTGTTCCAGGCGGCTGCCATCCTCGAGGCAGCCTTCGGTGACGCCGTCAGTAAAAATGTACAGCGTGCCGCCATCGAGGTTGAATGTCTCCTCCCTGATGCCGTTGTCTCCGGCCTGCAGTGACATGATGCCGAGTGGTGGTGCACTTGCTGGCAGCGCGGTAAATGTGCCGTCCCGGGCGTGTATCAGGGGGGGTTCATGGCCGGCATTTGCCAGTTCCACAATGCCTGTTTTCGGATCCAGCAGACCACAGGCCATGGTGACGAACATGCCATGTATGGCCGTCTCGCAGAGTTCCCTGTTGATGGTGGCCAGCAGAACATTGGGTTCGTGTATGGTTTTGCCGAGGCAGCGAAACAGGCTGGCTGTTTTTGACATCAGCAGGGCGGCATCCATGCCCTTCCCGGAGACATCACCCAGGCTGAAGTAAATGCGGCCGTCTTCAAGTTCAAAAAAATCGTAAAAGTCACCCGACATCTCGTTGGCAGGCAGATTGATCCCTGCAACCGGGAACAGTTTGCTCGGTATCACCGGCAGCAGGCTGCGCTGCATTTCTGTGGCAAGTTCCAGTTCGCGGCTGACGCGTTCCTGTTCGACCAGTTCTTCTGCCATGTGGGCGTTGTTAATCGCCAGTGCAGCGGCGGAGGCCAGTGTCTGCAGCATCAACAGGTCGGTATCGGAAAACAGCCCGTCGTCCGTGTGCTTGTTGACCAGTTCAATGGCGCCGAGCTTCTGCCCGTTGACGATCATCGGGGTGCATAATATCGAGCGCGTCTGAAAACCGGTGGATTCATCAACGGTGTGATCGAAGTCGGCGTCCTGCTGTACATCCCTGACGATGCGGCTGGTATTTTCCGTGACACAATGGCCGACGATGCCCTCACCGACTTTTACCCGGATGCCGCGTATATCTACCGGGCCGGCACTTGCCTTGCAGAGCAGGGTGGCGTATTTCTCCTCGAGCAGGAACAGGGCGCCACCCTCGGCCTGGACGAACTTTACGATCAGGTCGAGCGCCTTCTGTATGGTTTCATCCAGATTAAGCGTGACCGCCAGGTGGCCGCTCATTTTGGAGAGTAATTCGAGGTGCCCGGACACCATGGTGGAGCGGCGGCGATCAAAAACCTGCGCGCTCCTGCGATCACCACCTGGAGGAAGATTAGCCATTATACGTCCATAGTATCGGGGCGATCGTTATGCGCCGAACAGTGATACAGGTTGAGAAATGACCCCGGCGCAATCAAGCAATCCAGTATGGAATCCGGCTGTAATAAAGCTGTAATAAAATGGTCGGGCAGAGAGGATTTGAACCTCCGACCCCTTCGTCCCGAACGAAGTGCGCTACCAGACTGCGCTACTGCCCGTTTAGTAACTACGGCTGACAGAAAATTCTGCGAGGCCGTACAGCGCTTCCTTGCTGGCGGAATCCGGTAACGGATTCAGCGCCTCTATCGCCAGATCAGCTTGCCGTTGCGCGGCTTGCGCAGTGTACGGGATGGCCCCGGTCGATTCAATAATGGCGCACACGTCCTGCATATTGTCATGGCCGCCGTTCTCTATTGCCTTGCGAATGAGTCGCGCCTGGTTCGGTGTGCCCTTGTGAATGGCATGTATCAGGGGCAGGGTGGGTTTCCCTTCGGCCAGATCATCACCGACATTCTTGCCGGTATCTTGCGGAGAGGCACTGTAATCGAGTACATCGTCAATCAACTGGAAGGCAATGCCCAGGTGCAGGCCGTAGTTGGCGAGCGCGGTTTCGATCTGCGCCGGTTGCCGGCCCAGCAACGCACCTATCTGGGCGGCCGCTTCAAACAGGCGGGCTGTCTTGCGGCTGACCACATCCATGTAGCGAATCTCGGTGGTTTCGGCATCGTGACAGTTCAGCAACTGCAGCACTTCGCCCTCGGCAATGGTGTTGGTGGTGTGCGACATGATCTCCATAATGCGCATGTCGTTGGCATTGACCATCATTTCAAAGGCACGTGAGTAGAGGAAATCACCCACCAGTACGCTCGCCTCATTGCCCCACACGGCATTGGCGGTCATGTTGCCACGCCGCAACTGGGAGGCATCGACGACGTCGTCGTGCAGCAGGGTGGCGGTGTGAATGAATTCGATGACGGCGGCGAGATTGATGTGCTGCTTGCCCTGGTAGTGGCAGGCGTTGGCGGAGAGCAGCACCAGCATCGGGCGTAAGCGCTTGCCGCCACTGTTAATAATATAGTGTGACAACTGGTTGATGAGGGCTACATCGCTTTGCAGGCTCTCCTGAATGAGTGCGTCGACGGCCTTCATCTCGCTGCCAACCAGGTCCCTGATAACGCGCAGGTCAACCTTATCTTTTTGATTATTAACAAGTTTTAGCATTTTTGTATACGGGTTCGGGGGCGCTTCAGGGTGCCACGCCCGGCTCGCTGACATGGCGACAAGTCTAGCGGGGATACGGGTTATGTGCCAGAAGGGATTTGATTGACCTGGTCGCGAGCAATCATTAGAATGAGCGGCCTTTTTCGACAATGCAGCGCGTGTAGTCTGGAGTTCCTGAAATGTATGCAGTTATAAAGACAGGCGGTAAGCAGTATCGCGTCTCCGAGGGAGAGACCCTGCGGATTGAAACGCTGGATGCCAATGAAGGTGATTCCGTCGACTTTGACCAGGTACTGATGGTGGGTGAAGGCGCAGACGTCAGGATTGGCGCCCCCCTGCTGGAAGGCGGTAAGGTGACTGCCACCGTCAAGGCACATGGCCGTGGCAAGAAGGTCGAGATCATCAAGTTCCGTCGTCGCAAGCATCACATGAAACGCATGGGACACCGTCAGAACTACACAGAAGTTGAAATAACCGGTATTACCGGGTAGTCAAACGCTGCAGAGGATTATTCAATGGCACATAAAAAAGCAGGCGGCAGTACCCGTAACGGTCGCGATTCAGAATCAAAACGACTGGGTGTGAAGCGCTTCGGCGGTGAGAACGTACTGGCCGGCAATATACTGGTCCGCCAGCGGGGAACACATTTCCATCCGGGTACAAACGTCGGCTGTGGCAGGGACCATACGCTGTTCGCCAAGAGTGATGGCGTGGTGCAGTTTGTGCAGCGCGGCGCCAAAAAGCGCAAGTATATTGACATTGTTACGGGCTAGCCCCGGCGCTCAACAGGATTTATCAAGCCCCGCCAAAAGCGGGGTTTTTTGCTTACAGGGATGGTCGCTTCGGGCATCCTGCCCTCTCGCGACACTCGTACGTCCTTGTACATCGTAAGTATGTCGCGAGAGGCAGGGAGAAGGTGAGACCGGGAAGCGGTCGAGAAGCTGGCCTGGGCCATGCCGGGAGTGACGGATCAGTAGTATGAAATTTATAGACGAAGCAACCATAGATGTCCGTGCCGGTGATGGCGGCAACGGTTGCGTCAGCTTCCGGCGTGAAAAATATATTCCACGCGGTGGGCCTGACGGCGGTGATGGTGGCGATGGCGGCAGCGTTTACCTGGAAGCGGACAGTGGTATCAACACCCTGGTTGATTTCCGACATGCGCGGAAATTTATTGCCGAACGTGGCGGCAACGGCAAAGGCAGGAACTGTACCGGCAAGTCGGGCGACGACCTGATCGTCAAGGTGCCGGTCGGGACCCTCGTCCATGAAGAGGATACCGCTGAGCTGATTGGCGATCTGGTTCGTAACGGCCAGCGTTTACTGGTTGCCAGGGGCGGTTTCCACGGACTCGGCAATGCCCGCTACAAGAGCTCCACCAATCGTACCCCGCGCCAGTCGAAGCCGGGTACGCCGGGTGAAAAGCGCCTGCTGCACCTGGAAATGAAATTGCTGGCGGATGTCGGTTTGCTGGGGATGCCGAATGCCGGCAAATCCACGCTGATCAGCGCGGTCTCTTCCGCGCGTCCGAGGATTGCCGATTATCCGTTTACGACATTGCAACCAAACCTGGGTGTCGTCAGGGCCTCTGCGCATCGCAGCTTCGTGATGGCTGATATTCCCGGACTGATCGAGGGTGCCGCGGAAGGCGCCGGTCTCGGCATCCGCTTTCTGAAACACCTGTCGCGTACCCATCTGCTGCTGCACCTGCTCGACATGGGACCGGACTGTGATCCGGTCGCCGATGCCAGGACGATTATTGCCGAGTTGCAACAGTATGATGCCGAACTCGCGGCACGCGACCGCTGGCTGGTACTGAATAAAACGGACCTGATTCCGGAAGCTGAGCGAGCGCAGCGCTGCCGCGACGTCGTCAGGGCGCTGCACTGGAACGGCCCGGTGTTCGAAATATCCGCACTGGCACGTACCGGGACCGATGCGCTGGTGCATGCAGTAATGGACTTTGTCGAGAACCGCAAGCGTCTGGATGACGACGCTGAAGACGGGTAATCTTTCGTTATGGTGAATACTGTAAAAATCAGCGACTGCCGGCGCTGGATCGTCAAGATCGGCAGCGCACTCCTGACCAATGGCGGGCAGGGGCTGGCTGTTGAGGCCATCGATGCCTGGGTCGAGCAGATTGCCGCCTTGCGGCAGGCCGGCCGTGAAGTGTTACTGGTTTCCTCGGGTGCTGTGGCAGAGGGTCTGACCCGTCTTGGCTGGACACGACGCCCGCATGCCTTGCATAAATTGCAGGCAGCCGCGGCCATCGGACAAATGGGCCTGGTGCAGGCCTACGAGTCACGTTTCCAGAAGTACGGCCTGCATACCGCACAGGTGTTGTTGACCCATGAGGACCTGGAAGACCGGCAGCGTTACCTGAATGCCCGCAGCACCCTGAATACCCTGCTTGATCTGGGTGTGATTCCTATCGTCAACGAGAACGACACGGTGGCGACAGAGGAAATCCGTCTTGGCGATAACGATACGCTGGCGGCACTGGTCGCCAACCTGGTCGAAGCGGACCTGCTGGTATTACTGACGGACCAGCAAGGATTGATGGATGCCGATCCACGCTCAAATCCGGATGCCTGTCTGATTCCAGAGGCACTGGCCGGGGATATCGCACTGGAAAAAATGGCGCTTGGCAGCGGCGGGGCGCTTGGGCGCGGCGGCATGTTGACCAAGGTACGCGCGGCCGCCCGGGCCGCCCGCTCCGGGACGATGACACTGATTGCCTCCGGTAACGAACCCGATATCCTGCAGCGGCTGGCAGCGGATGAAAAACTGGGTACCCGGCTGATGCCGGCGAGCGGTGCGGTCGCGGCGCGCAAGCAGTGGCTTGCCGGACAGTTGCGGGTGCGTGGACGGCTGACACTGGATGACGGTGCGGTGAAGGTGCTGCGCAGTGCCGGCAGCAGCCTGTTGCCGGTCGGCGTCACCCGTATTGAGGGTGAGTTCGATCGCGGTGACCTTGTCGTTTGTCTTGATCCGGCAGGAGAGGAAGTGGCGCGTGGCCTGGTGAACTACAATGCCGCTGAGTCAAAACAGATCATCGGACAACCCAGTAGTCGCATCGAGGAACTGCTGGGCTATATCGACGAGATGGAACTCATCCATCGGGATAACCTGGTGCTGTGCCGCTGAAGGGCGGACGCAAAAAAGCCGGTCAGTGACCGGCTTCTGTAAATACATCGCCTGCTACCTACATTTTGGTTATGTGCTGGTTGAGGCGACTCTTGTGGCGCGCGGCCTTGTTGGCATGAATCAGCCCCTTGCCCGCGGCGCGATCGATAACCGGTACGGCCTGGACATACGCCTGCCTGGCCGCATCGCGGTCGCCGGCTTCAATGGACGCGAGCACCTTCTTGATCGAGGTGCGCATGTTTGAACGTTGACTGGCGTTACGCTGGCGATGGATTTCCGCCTGGCGTGCGCGTTTGATTGCTTGTGCTGTATTGGCCAAAGGAACTGCTCCACTAATTTCATGCTGCGAAAGACGGCGTACTATGCGGATTTCAGCATTCATTGTCAATCCTGCGAGCGGCCCTGGCGGCGCTTTTTTGGCTAATGCCGGGCAGCCACAGCGTCGCCATGCAGCCGCAGCGTCAAAACGGTGCGCCATGCGCCATCTGCTGGTAAGCTGCTGTTTTCATTGAAACCTTTCCATTTGCTGCGCAGGAAAAGACCGTCCATGTCACAACACTCTCCTTTTTATGCGCCATAAGTTACTGAAAAACACAGCGATTGTGGGAAGCATGACGCTGGTGTCACGGGTGCTGGGCCTGCTGAGGGACATGGTGCTGGCGCGCTGGTTCGGGGCCAACGCGAACATGGATGCCTTCTTCGTGGCCTTCAAGATACCGAACTTTTTGCGCCGCCTGTTCGCCGAGGGTGCCTTTTCGCAGGCGTTCGTGCCGATCATCTCCGAATACCGGGAACAGCGGGACCATGCCTCGGTGCAGCAACTGGTCAACAAGGTCGGCGGTACCCTGCTGGGCGTGCTGTCCGTCCTGTGCGTCATCGGGGTACTGGCGAGCCCGGTACTGGTCACCGTCTTCGCGCCCGGCTTTCTCTACCGCGATCCCGCGCAGTTTGAACTCGCGGCCCTGATGCTGCGGCTGACCTTTCCCTACCTGCTGTTCATTTCACTGGTGGCCTTTGCAGCAGGGATACTGAATACCTATGGCCGCTTTGCCGCCGCCTCATTCGTGTCGGTGTGGCTGAACGTGGTATTGATCGGGGCCGCGATCCTGGTATCACCCCACCTGGCACAGCCCGAGATGGGGCTGGCCGCCGGCGTCTTCGTTGCAGGCGTAGTGCAGGTGCTGTTCCTGTTACCCTCGCTGAAGCGCATCGGCCTGTTTCCGCGGCCCTCCTGGGGCTGGCAGGATGCCGGCGTGCGTCGCATCATGAAACTGATGTTGCCGGGTATCCTTGGTTCTTCGGTGGCCCAGATCAACCTGCTGTTCGATACCCTGATTGCCTCCTTCCTGGTGGCCGGCAGTGTCAGTTGGCTGTACTACTCTGACCGCCTGGTGGAATTTCCGCTGGGCGTGTTTGCCATTGCCCTGTCCACCGTGATCCTGCCGAGCCTGTCGCGCAGCCACGCCAACGAGTCGGCTGATGAATTCTCGCACACCGTGGACTGGGCCCTGCGCATGGTACTGCTGATCGGCATACCCTCGGCGGTCGGGCTGTTTTTGCTGGCGCGCCCGATGCTGGTGACACTCTTTAATTACGGTGATTTCGGTGCCGCGGACGTGGACATGGCCGGCCTCAGCCTGATGGCCTATGCGGTCGGCTTGCCGGGCTTCATGCTGGTGAAGGTACTGGCGCCGGCGTTTTATTCCCGCAAGGACACGGTGACCCCGGTGCGCATTGCGGTTGTTGCGCTGTTGACCAATATCGTCCTCAACCTGCTGTTTGTCGTACCCATGGTGCTGCTGGATATTCCCGGACCACATGCCGGGCTGGCGCTGGCCACCTCGCTGGCCGCCTGGGTCAATGCCGGGCTGTTGTTTCACATGCTGAAAAAGAAACAGGTCTATCGACCGGCATCGGGGTGGCCGCGGTTGTCCCTGCAGCTCGGTTGTGCGGCGACGGCACTTGCCGGCGTGCTGCTGCTGGGCATGCCCGCGCTGCCGGCCTGGCTGGATTGGTCTGCCTGGACACGGGTGGGCAGCTTGCTGGTGTGGGTAATGGCCGGGGCGCTTGGCTACTTCATTGCCCTGCATCTTTGCGGGCTGCGTATCAAGTCCCTGTTGCAGCAGCGCCATGATGAAGGTTAGTGCCTGAATGATCTATACTGCGCTGTTTCGCAACTGAGCCTGGATTGCCGCTGATGGAACTGGTTCGTGGTTTACACAATCTGCGCCCCGGGCACCGGGGTTGTGTGGCAACCATCGGCAGCTTCGATGGTATCCATCTGGGTCACCAGGCGGTGCTGGCACAGTTGGCCGCGCAGGGCAGGGAGCGCCGCCTGCCGGTGACGCTGATCACCTTTGAACCACAGCCGCGCGAGTATTTTGCACCGCAGTCGGCACCGCCAAGGCTGACACGCTTCCGGGAAAAGCTGGAAGTGCTGCGGCACTGTGAGGTTGACCGGGTGGTGTGCCTGCGCTTCAACAGCTACCTTGCCGGACTGACGGCGGATGAGTTCATCCAGAGGATCCTGCTTGACGGACTGGCTGTGAAATACCTGGTCGTCGGTGACGATTTTCGTTTTGGCAGGGACCGTGCCGGCAATCATGCAATGCTGGAACAGGCCGGGAAAACGCACGGTTTTCCGGTCGCGACGACGCCGACCTACAATGTCGGCGAGCAGCGGGTCAGCAGTACCCGCATTCGCTCGGCCCTGCGCGAGGGTGATTTACACACTGCAGCGGCGCTGCTGGGTCGGCCTTTCTGGATGAGTGGCCGGGTCGCGCACGGTGACAAGCGCGGACGCACCATCGGGTTCCCGACGGCGAACATCTTTTTGCACCGAAACGCGGTCCCGGTCGACGGGGTCTTTGCCGTGGAAATGCGCGGACTCGATAACACGCCGATAGCCGGGGTGGCGAATGTCGGCACGCGGCCCACTGTCGGGGGTACCCGCGCCCTGCTGGAGGTGCACCTGTTTGACTTCGATCGCGACATCTACGGGCGCCATGTACAGGTCAGCTTTCTGAAGAAACTGCGGGCGGAGTACAAGTTTGAATCCTTTCAGCACCTGAAAGAGCAAATACAGCGGGATGCCGCGCAGGCCCGGGAATTTTTCAGGGGGACAGCGGCATGAAGGATGCCGTTATCCCCCCATTACTAAGGAACCTCTGATTAATTCATGTAGCCCGTCATTGCGAGCGAAGCGAAGCAATCTCGTAACCAGTGAATCAACGAGTTACAGATTGCTTCGTCACTTTGTTCCTCGCAATGACGAATTAATCAGAGGT
>JBATFE010000217.1:0-3384 GCA_049664445.1 Gammaproteobacteria bacterium | reverse complement strand
GCAATGGAGAAGCTCAATATCAGAAATATAGCGGCACGTCGCACAAGACAAGCAGCGCAGTCTGAACAACCACCTAATCAAGATGAACGACTCAGATGGGCGGCCATAAAGGGAAACCGGCAAACCGTCTCAAAAACCATAACGTCTGGCGCCAGGGTAGACTCATCTGATAAATACGGCAGAACTGCACTCATTGAAGCTGCCGAGAGGGGATTTACACCCATTGTCCAGCTATTGGCAAGCAATAACGCCAACATCAACCATAAAGACATCTATGACAATAGCGCACTGCATATAGCAACCAGAAATGGACACCTCGACACAGTCAAGGCACTGATCGATGCAGGTGCAGATATCGATACTATGGACTCAAGGGGCAATACTCCGTTAATGATCGCCAGCAGCAGAAATCACATGGAGATTGTGCGCACTCTGGTAGAACGCGGAGCCGGTCTTCATAATAAAAACAGCACGGATGATTCTGCTGCCGATATCGCATCACGCAAGCATCGCAATATAATACTGAAATACCTGCAGGCTAATGGCGCATACCCAGAGAAACATTATGGTCAGAACAATGCCTCGGTCATCAAACGACTGGCCCTGAAAAATACCCAACAGACCTCAAGTCCCGATATGAATGCGGCACAGCAGCCTTACGAGGGATGGACACCCCTGATGGAGGCTGCCTGGCGCGGTCAGGAGGAAATTGTTCGTGAACTAATCAAGCGTGACACCCTTGTCAACAGCATGGACAACCAGGGCCACACTGCATTGACACGCGCAGCCTGCAAGGGAAACGACAAGATAGTACACATGTTACTGGAAGCCGGTGCTGCTCCTCCTGTGAGACAGGAAAATGGCATGAACTCACTCATGTGCGCAGCTGCCTCGGGTGACCCTGAGACTGTAGGTATACTTCTAGGTACAGACATTGACCTCAACACAACGGATGTGCTGGGCTGTACCGCCTTATGTTACTCGGTACGCAAAAGTCACGCGGATATCGCGGAACGTCTCTTGCGTCATGGTGCAAGTATTAATATCGCGCTGAAAGATGGCAAGACGATTCTGATGATGGCGGCCGGGACGAAAGCAACCGACATACTCCGTGCCCTGCTATCAAAATCACCGGCTATAAATCAAGTTGATGACACCGGTCTTTCAGCACTGTCATACGCGGTAATCAGGGGACACGAAAAGAACGTACGCCTGCTATTGGAACACAAGGCGGATCCAAATATCATGGACGCGGCGGGACGAAGTGCCATCACTATCGCTGCTACCCTGGACAACATAGACATTGTAGCCATGTTGATAAAATACAAGGCTGACATATCAACCCGAACCCGTGATGGAAATACACCGCTTATCCTTGCAGCAGATTCGGGAAAAGCCGGGATTGTCAGTCAGCTAATCAAGTCAGGTGCTGACATTAATGCCCGCAGCAATAATGGTAATACCGCCCTCATGCTTGCAGCGGCGAATAATCACGTCGACACCGTCAAAATCCTGCTGCAGGCCGATGCCAAAACGGGCATTAGAAACGACAAACACGAACAGGCCCGTGACCTCGCTGAGGTATCAGGAAGCACAGAATCATTGGCACTCCTTGAGCAGGATAGTGGCAGCGGAGCATGGCTGCCTAACTGGTTCTAGTGTAGGTCGTCAGAAATATCGAATCATTCGTTATTCCCGTTTAATAGGGTGACTGGTGATATAAGATTATTCGGGCCTCAATTTACTCGAAGCATAAATGCCCCGAGCCCCTCCGGGACCGCCGTCGCTGCGCTCCGACGTTCTTTCGCACCTGCGGTGCTCAAGTCGAACCTTCGAAGTTTCAATATTTTTCAATTGGTTACAAAGCCATCGTGTCCAGATCATATCTAACAGAATCCAAGAAGCACCAAGAGCTTGGCAATCCCGCGACAACATGGTATTTTCTACATAAATCTACAAAACTGTAGAGGATAATCTGCCATGCCCGCAACTACACAAGTTTCCGCCTATATC
Organism: Gammaproteobacteria bacterium; assembly: GCA_049664445.1. Taxonomy (GTDB): domain Bacteria; phylum Pseudomonadota; class Gammaproteobacteria; order UBA9214; family UBA9214; genus UBA9214. Next base: position 1,371 of record JBATFE010000217.1, on the reverse strand, counting down.
TCGGAAGAGACCAAGGCCGCGATTGAAGCGTATGTGAAGCGTCGCGGCGTGAAGAAGGCCTACTTGATCGAAGAGGCGCTACAGCACCACCTTCAGGCGTTGCGTGAGATCCCCGAGGATTTGATTATCCCCTCCCGGCTGGTATTGACTGGTGAGGCAATGGCAGAGATCGCCGATCGTGTCATCCAGGAAGAGCAACCCACGAAATCCTTGAAAGCGCTGTTTCGTGAATAAGGCGGAGCAGGAAGTTCAAGTCAGGCGACTTGAGCCCCTGGACGATCGTACCCGATTCCGTAGCGGAAATATCGACCTCGACCGCTTCTTTCAACGCTATGCCGGTCAAAACCAGTTTCGACACCACATTGGAACGATCTATGTCGCCGTCCAAGGTGACCATATCACCGGATTTGTCACTGTCTCCAGCGGAGAGATGGTTGCAGAAAAGCTGACGAAAGCCCTGCGCCGACGCCTGCCCGCTTACCCCCTTCCGATACTCCGCCTTGCCCGACTCGCCGTGGACGAAAGATTCCAGGGGCATGGCATCGGACGGTTGTTACTGCGCGCCATGCTCGAACTTGCCCTGGAGATGCGAAACCGCGTCGGTTGCATCGGTGTAATCGTGGATGCCAAACCGGATGCAGTTCCCTTTTATTCGTCTTTGGGCTTCAAACCGATTGACCTGGTCAGTGGCGCCCTCGGCGATCGACCCGAGCCCGTCGCCATGTTCTTGCCCATTGGCCAGATCGCTGTTGCCACCAAAGAAGCAACGGACTGAAGAGTAATACCCAAGCCGCAACAATAGGGATGCATGTTCATTTGAATAAGCGTGACGGCATAAGCTGATGAGCTACAGAGGGACATACTGGCCACGTAGAATGAAAACCGAGAAGTAGAAAGTGAAATCCATCGACACCATGCTGCGCAAAATAACTTTCGATGACCTGAGTGACTGGGCCGGTGAGAAAATCCTCAATCGGGGCAAGAGCTATGTGAAGCAGGTCGACCAGCTCTCCCGGACTGAGGACAATACCCTTGTCGCATGGGTAACGGGCAGCGAACGGTATGCTATGTTACCGAGCACGGGTACCCACTGTATCGAGGGGTTTAGAACAGTCATATATTTCTGTTTTTATTGATATATTTGCAGAGAGAGAGAGAGAGAGAGAGAGGGATTGCAGGGCACATCCCTGTGCTCTGCCCTGCGGGTTCGCTTCGCTCACTCAAAATCGCTCCCGGCGATTTTGTCGAACCACTGATTCGATCATCGAGGGTTCAAATCCAACTTCAACACATCAATAAGAAAAGGGGCATAAAGCCCCTTTTCTTATTGATGTGGCGGGGAGTACATGATTCGAACCCTTGGTACGGTAT
>JBATFE010000216.1:0-3228 GCA_049664445.1 Gammaproteobacteria bacterium | reverse complement strand
ACACGAATAAAAACAGGTTGATGTGGATGAAATGCTTCATGCAGGCCCTGCCTTTTTATACAAGTGCGGCGTTCGCCCACTCTGTGGCGGAGTTATGAGTTCAGCATAGCACAGGCAAAGCTACCGGCAGGTCTTCTACGCGGGATGACCGTTAACTGCTACATGGTTGGCGTTCAGAGAATCTGCCTGAAGGACAGGAACGGGGCGATGGCCTTTTAGTGATTTATCAGATAGTAATTTACTAAACGACCAGTTCAGGTCGAATACTTGCTGTTCGCTGACCGTTGAGCACCGATTTGTTGCTGGGCCGGCAAAGGGTACTACCGGTCATTCCCGGTTTTCCTGGGAAGGTCTCAGATGCCCTGAAGCAGACGTTTATTTGCTTCTAATAAAAACAGCCGGGTTAATCAGGCAGACGAAAACACACAATGATTCAAAGTAAACAGCATCAACCGCCTGGGCGCCAGAAATTAATGTCGTTGTTGACCCCTATGAATTGGGCTTTTATTCTTCCTATAAGCGTTCCAAATGAGCGAAATCGCTATGGAAATAATGGGTTTGGCAACGGGCTAAAAATCGGGAGTAGTTATCTGTGAACGTTACCATTGACGACATTCGTGCCGCCGCCGAAGCGATTCGCGGCAGTGTGGTCGAAACCCCCTGTGTGCAGTCACGAAAACTGTCCGAGATCACCGGCGTGGAGTTGTCGCTCAAACTCGAGAATCTGCAGTTTACCGGTTCGTTCAAGGACCGAGGCGCGCTGGTGAGGCTGCTGGCACTCACGGATGCCGAACGCGCACGCGGCATCGTTGCCATGTCAGCGGGCAATCACGCCCAAGCCGTTGCCTACCATGCGCAGCGACTCGGCATTGCGGCGACCATAGTGATGCCACGCTACACACCGAACATCAAGACTGAAAACACGCGCCGCTTCGGCGCCGAGGTCATCATGCATGGGGAGATCCTTGCCGAGGCCGAGCAACTGGCTAGGCAGCTCGCCGAGGAACGTGGCCTGACACTGGTGCATCCCTACGATGATCCGCATGTCATAGCCGGCCAGGGCACGATCGCGCTGGAAATGCTCGAAGCCTGCCCCGATCTGGAAGTACTGATCATTCCGATCGGTGGCGGCGGACTCATAGCGGGCAGCGCCATCGCCGCCAAGGCCATCAAGCCGGGCATCGATATTATAGGCGTGGAGACCAGGCGTTTTCCTTCCATGCAGCAGGCACTGGAAGGCAAACCGCCGGAGTGCGGTAAGACCACGCTGGCCGATGGCATCGCCGTCAAGATACCCGGCCAGTTGACCCTGCCAGTGGTGCGCGCCTTGGTGGACCGCATTGATCTGGTCGATGAAGCCGATATCGAAGCTGCGGTGCTGCTCCTGATGGAAGTCGAGAAAATGGTCGCCGAAGGTGCGGGAGCAACGGGACTTGCCGCACTGCTCGCCAACCGCGAGTCGCTGGCGGGATGTAAGGTTGGCCTGGTCATTTCCGGCGGCAATATCGACCTGCCGATATTGTCCTCCATCATTCAACGCGGCCTGGTACACTCCGGGCGCCTAGTGCGAATCCAGGTGAACATGCGCGACGTTCCGGGGATGCTCGCGGAGGTGTCTGCCTATATTGGCAATACCGGGGCTAATATTGTACAAGTATTGCACCAGCGCACTTTCACCACGTTGCCGGTCCAGTCGGCCCTAGTCGAATTCATGCTGCAGACTCGCGGCTTGGAACATGTCCGCGAGATCATGGAAGTGCTTGAGGACGCGGGTTATAAAACGCAAATGTTGGAAATTGTCCAGTAGCCTGATTCAGCACCGCCGGTAGTCGTATGCCGCTCAGCAGGATTTCTCGGAGCATCCCATCACTTTAGTGCAAGGGACTACCGAGTGAAACTGGTGCTTTATACTTTATCGAATCCGCATCCTGTAACCAATTCAACAAATGGTGGCTTTCAGGCCGCCGTTTTCACCTATGCGAACGTCCGAGTTCGGGCGGTGGTGACCTGTCGTTCGTTGCCTATACAGAGCCACCCCCTGCCGTTCACGTCCGGCAATCTGTAGTCACACTTTCGGTCAACTCCTGACCTACACGGACAACTAACGAACGGCAGGGGTGCAGCAACAACAGACATTCAGCACAATTAAAACGATGCCAGAAGGAACTATCAGTCTGACCATAGGCGATAATCGGCAATGATGATGTTTGGAGAATATTGCCAATTTTTAGGTAGCAAAAAATACCCGCTGTTTAGTGGGTATGTATTACTGATCAATCTTGTAAATGACTACTCTCTGAAGATATCCCTGAAATTATACACTGCCCTCCGAATGGAGGGCTTATCCATCGAATATTTCTCAGCTAGGATTGTCCACGTTTTATGTTCTGAGTACCCTTTCCCCTCGGTCAACCAACGGAAGTCTATATACATAAATAGCTCGTTCTGTCTTGTTCTTCTCATTGTTATAGTGCGAAAACTGGATGTTAATATTTTCATCAAGGCGCCATGCGCGGGATGATCTTCGACTGGCTCGTCTATGGCTTGTTGGGCAGGATGCGCGCGTAATAAATCTAAGTAGCGTTCAACCGGTTCCTTTCCCAGCCATTCAATTGCCTCAGGAAAAGGTTTCAATGTAATCCTCCCAGGTTTCCAGTGCTTACCGTTTCTGGTCTAGTTACTGTCCATGCTTATACACGCCGTGGACAAACACAACATCACTAGCATCATATACAGACCACATCAAACAGCCAAATTCGTAAGCACGACAATCAGCAGCAATACTTGGCGGGATGACCATTTACAAGGTGTTAGCCGGCATTTTGGGAGTCGCTGGCGAACGGTAAATGTGGGTCGATGATTACCGGCCCCCATCTAACCCGTAAAGGCCTGCTTACAGCGCTAACCTGCCGTTCACTGACTTGATAGAGACACGCGTTGACTTTGATGCGTACGGGTAAGCACGCCAACTCCTGACCTACACAGACGACCAGTGAAGGGCAACTGTGCAGCATCTCCGGACATTCCAGTCTTTAAAGCAGACTTCGCTTCCCAGCTATAATATGACATATAACCTATTGCTCAAGAACGTTTATAGGTGTCTCTATAGTGGATTTTGTGCGCTTACCTCGAACCGGTATGCAGCATGGCATGCCACACAGTTATTTAGAAGAGTATTCAATTGAGAAAGAGTATGGTCACGATCACCCAGTTGTTCCGCATCAAGAG
>JBATFE010000215.1:0-35077 GCA_049664445.1 Gammaproteobacteria bacterium | reverse complement strand
GGCAGTGCCACTTGCTTGCGCCAGTCGTCCAGCACGGTGCGCCGGGTTATTTTTATCCGGGTTGCCGGGAATATGCTATATTTTTCATATAATTCATATAGTATGTGTCATGGCTATCTGTCCACGGGGGCACAGGGCATGCAGGAGTCGCAAATGAAGCAACAGCCGGTACAGACGCCCGTGCAGTCGCCGGACGATGCCAGCGACTGCCTGCAATGCCTGATTATCATGTACGGTGAAACGCACATCGATACACTGGTCCAGTTGCTGAATCTGACTGCTTACGCAGAAAGCAGGTTCTCCCATCTTTATAACAAGCGCCAGCGCTGAGTGTTGCATCAAGCGGGTGCATTTCATCGTGTCCTGCAGCAGATAAGAACATATTTTAGTCCTGCACATATAGCCCTTTTTTATTATCCCAGAGCCCTGTAACAGGATTGTAATGATTCTCCGCACAGTGTCCTGTTGCTGCGGCACCCCGCGCTGTTTAAGATGCCGCTAGCGGATGACGGCAAGGGAGCTGGCATCCTGCGCGGGTAAGCCCCCCGCGCACCAGGAAGCAGGCCGGCGCCGGCCAATGATGGCAGGAACAATTTTTCGGGCGGCTGTTGACACGCACTGCAGTGTTAGCCGACTCCAGGAGATCCACTCGACATGAAACACGATCTGACGCGTCCGCCGGACCTGTTACACGAAACCCACATGGGCCCGACACGCATGCAGCGTCCCGACTATGTGTCGCTGCTGCCCCCCTGCAATGCCGCCTGCCCGGCCGGCGAGAATATTCAGGCCTGGCTCGCGCTGGTCATTGAAAAACGCTACAAGGCCGCCTGGCAGTCATTGATCGAGGAAAACCCCCTGCCGGCGGTACATGGCCGTGTTTGCTACCACCCCTGTGAATCCGGCTGTAACCGCAGCCAGCTAGACAGCCCGGTGAGCATTCATGCCGTGGAACGCTTCCTTGGCGACCGCGCCATCAGGAAGGGCTGGCAGGTCGAGTGGGATGCAATGCCCGGCGGCAAGCGGGTGCTGATCGTCGGCGCCGGTCCCAGCGGCCTGTCGGCGGCCTATCACCTGACGCGCCTCGGCCACAGCGTGGAGATTTACGAGGCCGGGCCAATGGCCGGCGGCATGATGCATTTCGGCATCCCTGCCTATCGCATGCCGCGGGACATTCTGGACGCGGAGATCAGGCGCATCGAGGAGATGGGCGTCAAGATCGTTCTCAACCACAAGGTCGAGGACCTGCTGGCGGAGCGGGACGCGGGAAGATTCGATGCCGTGTTCGTTGCCATCGGCGCCCACATCAGCAAGCACATCGACATTCCGGCACGCGATGCCGGCAAGATGCTGGACGCGGTAAGTTTCCTTGCCAGCGTCGAGGCCGGTGAGGCGCCGCAACTCGGCCGCCGTGTCGCCATCTACGGCGGTGGCAATACCGCCATGGATGCCGCGCGGGTCGCCAAGCGCCTCGGCGCCGATGAAGCCCTGATCATCTATCGCCGCGATCGCGAGCACATGCCCGCGCACTCCTTCGAGGCCGACGAGGCGCTTGAGGAAGGCGTGAAGATCAACTGGCTGCGTACCATCAAGGAAATCGACGCCACCACCTTCACCGTCGAGGTCATGGAGGTCGGCGAGGATGGCCGCCCGCGCAGTACCGGCAAGCTGGAAACACTGCAGGCGGATTCCCTGATACTGGCACTGGGACAGAATTCGGATGCCAGCCTGCTCAACAAGATCGATGGCATCGAGTTTGACTGGGACACCGTCATTGTCGACGAGCACATGATGACCGGCCATCCGGGTATCTTCGCCGGCGGCGACATGGTGCCCTCGGAACGCACCGTCACCGTGGCCGTCGGCCACGGCAAGAAGGCGGCCCGCAACATCGATGCCTGGCTGCGTGGTGAAACCTGGCAGCCGCCGGCGAAACACCCGCTTGCAAGCTTCGACAAGCTGCATGTCTGGTATTTCACCGATGCCGAGCAGCGCTCGCAGGAAAGTATCGACCTGACACAGCGCCAGTCCGGTTTCGAGGAGGTAGTGCATGGCCTGGAGAAGGCCGATGCCGTGTTCGAGGCGCTGCGATGCCTGTCCTGCGGCAATTGCTACGAGTGCGACGGCTGTTACGGTGCCTGTCCGGAACGCGCCATCAACAAACTCGGCAAGCGCAAGGGCTATGCGATCAATTTCGTCAAGTGCACCGGCTGCGGCGTCTGCTACCAGCAATGCCCCTGCCATGCCATCGACATGATCGCCGAGCCTGCCTGAACGCGGCGCGCACATGCAGGCCCTGAATCACGCAATCGTTTTCGCCGGCCCCTGAAGCCGGTCCCTGGAGTAATGCATGGAAAACCGGCAAGTAGCCACCATCGACGGTAACGAGGCCGCGGCCTACGTCGCCTATCGCGTCAACGAGGTTTGTGCGATCTATCCCATCACACCCTCTTCTACCATGGGAGAACTGGCTGACCAGTGGGCCAACGAGGGCAAGACCAATCTCTGGGGTGATATCCCCATTATTGCGGAGATGCAGAGCGAGGGTGGCGCGGCGGGTGCGGTACACGGTGCATTGCAGACCGGCGCGCTGACGACGACCTTTACGGCCTCGCAGGGCCTGATGCTGATGATCCCGAATATGTACAAGATCGCCGGTGAACTGACCGCTGCGGTGTTTCATGTCGCGGCGCGTTCGCTGGCGGCCCAGGGCCTGTCGATCTTCGGTGATCACCAGGACGTGATGGCAGTGCGCAGCACCGGTTTCGCGCAACTGGCCTCCGGCTCGGTGCAGGAGGCCCACGACATGGCGCTGATTGCGCAGGCCAGCACCCTGGAGTCACGCATACCCTTCATACATTTCTTTGACGGTTTCCGTACCTCGCACGAGGTCAACAAGATCACCATGCTCAGCGATGCCGAGATTCGTGCCATGATCGACGATGACCTGGTACGCGCGCACCGGCAGCGCGGTCTTGGCCCGGATATCCCGTTCATGCGCGGTACAGCCCAGAACCCGGATGTCTATTTTCAGGGCCGCGAGACCGTCAACCCGTGGTATGCCCGTACCCCGGAGATCGTGGAAAGCAGGATGCGCGAATTCGGCACGCTCACCGGTCGCCACTACCAGTTGTTTGACTATCACGGCGATCCCGGGGCGGAACGTGTCGTTATCCTGATGGGCTCGGGTGCGGATACCGTGCGCGAGACGGTGGACTGGCTGCAGGCGCATGATGAAGCGGTCGGTGTCATCCAGGTGCACCTGTACCGGCCGTTCTCTACCGCCCACCTGCTGGCGGCCCTGCCGGCCAGCACCCGTGCCATTGCGGTGCTCGACCGCACCAAGGAACCGGGCGCACCGGGCGAGCCCCTGTACCTGGATGTGGTAACCACGCTGGCCCAGGCAGCGGCCGACGGCAGCCTGCCGACCGCGACACTGCCGCGCATTATCGGCGGGCGCTACGGCCTGTCTTCCAAGGAATTTACACCGGCCATGGTGAAGGCGGTGTTCAGCGAGCTTGAACAGCCGCGACCGAAGAACGGCTTCACGGTGGGCATCAACGATGACGTCAGCCACACCAGCCTGGTCTATGATCCGGACTTTGTGATCGAGTCCGGGCAGGTGGTACGCGCGCTGTTCTATGGCCTTGGCGCCGACGGCACCGTGGGTGCCAACAAGAACACCATCAAGATCATCGGCGAGGACCCCGCCTTTCACGCCCAGGGTTACTTCGTCTACGACTCCAAGAAATCCGGTTCGCAGACCATTTCGCATCTGCGCTTCGGTCCCAATCCGATCTGTTCAAGCTACCTGGTACAGTCGGCAAATTTCATCGGCTGTCACCAGTTCAATTTCCTGGAACGTACCAACGTGCTGGAAACGGCCGCCCCCGGCGCGACCTTTCTGCTCAACAGCCCGTATGCCGCGGACCGCGTCTGGGAGCGGCTGCCGCGCGTCATTCAGCAGACCATCATCGAGCGCAAGCTGGACTTCCATGTTATCGATGCCTACACCGTGGCGCGCGACAGCGGCATGGGCAACCGTATCAACACCGTCATGCAGACCTGTTTCTTTGCACTCTCGGGTGTCATGCCCAAGGAGGTCGCCATCGCCAAGATCAAGGCGGCCATCGAGAAGACCTACGGCAAGAAGGGTGAGGAGGTGGTGCGCCGCAACTTCGAGGCCGTCGACAATACCCTGGCCCAGCTGCACCCGGTGACGGTCCCGGATGAAGTCAGCAGTGACATTGATCTGCTGGCGCCGGTGCCGCCGGAAGCGCCGGCCTTCGTGCGCGAGGTCACGGCCATGATGATCGCCGGCAAGGGCGACCAGCTGCCGGTCAGTGCCCTGCCGGTGGACGGAACCTTCCCCACTGCGACCTCCCGCTGGGAACGGCGCGACATCTCCATGTACGTGCCCGCGTGGGAGCCGGATATCTGCATTCAGTGCGGCAACTGCAGCTTTGTCTGCCCGCACAGCGTGATCCGCGCCAAGTTCTACAACAAGTCACAGTTGCAGCAGGCGCCCGCGGATTTTCGCCATGCGCCCATCGACGCCCGGGGTCTCCCCGAGGTGCACTACACGCTGCAGGTCTACCTGGACAACTGCACCGGCTGCGGGCTGTGCGTCGAGGTCTGCCCGGTGAAGAGCAAGGAAGACGTCGGGCGCAGGGCGATCAACATGCTGGCCAAGGCCGGGGTACTGGAAACCGAGCGCCGCAATGTCGAGTTTTTCGAGACCCTGCCGTACGTCGAGCACGAGCGCGTGGATTTTTCAACGGTGCGCGGTGTGCAGTTCCTGCAGCCGCTGTTCGAGTTCCCGGGCTCCTGCGCGGGCTGCGGCGAGACGCCCTACGTGAAGCTGCTGTCGCAACTCTTCGGCGACCGGCTGGTCGTTGCCAACGCCACCGGCTGCTCGTCCATCTATGGCGGTAACCTGCCCACCACGCCGTGGAGCCAGAATGCCGCGGGCAAGGGACCGGCCTGGTCGAACTCGCTGTTCGAGGACAATGCCGAGTTCGGGCTTGGCTTCCGCCTCACCTCCGACGCGCAACTGGCGACCGCCGAACGGCTGCTGAAGGAGCTGGCCCCGCAACTGGGCGAGGGCTACGTGCAGGAAATCCTGCTGGCGCCGCAACTCACGGAGTCCGAGATCCGCGCCCAGCGTACGCTGGTCGCCGACCTGGAGGAAAAACTGCGCGCCATGGACTCGGAACAGGCGCGCCACCTGCTGACGGTGTCCGACCAGCTGGTGCGCCGCAGTGTCTGGCTGGTCGGTGGTGACGGCTGGGCCTACGATATCGGTTCCGCGGGTCTCGATCACGTGCTCTCCATGGGACGTGACATCAACATCCTGGTGCTGGATACCGAGGTGTATTCCAATACCGGCGGGCAGATGTCAAAGTCCACACCGCTGGCGGCGGTGGCGAAATTCGCCACGGGCGGCAAGCGCGTCCCCAAGAAGGACCTCGCCCTGCAGGCGATCTCCTATGGCAACGTGTATGTCGCACGGGTCGCGATGGGTGCGAATCCGCAGCAGACCCTGCTGGCGTTCCGCGAGGCCGAGGCCTATCCCGGCCCCTCCATGATACTGGCCTACAGCCACTGCATCGCGCATGGCATCAACATGCAGCATGGCCTGCAGCAGCAGCACCGTGCCGTGACCAGTGGTTACTGGCCGCTGATGCGCTACAATCCGGAGGTACGCAAGTCCGGTGAAAACCCGTTCGTACTCGATTCACAGGGCCCGCGTATTGCCTTCAAGGACTATGCCTACCAGGAATTGCGCTACAAGATGCTTACCCGCACCAATCCTGAAGAAGCGGAGATCCTGATCCGCGAGGCGCAGGATCAGGTCAACCAGAAGTGGCGCATCTACGAGCGTGCCGGTTTCCAGGGCAAGGAACGGCGCGGTGTCACCGACGTGCACCCGGGTGCTGGCAGCAGCTGAGCGAAACAACATAACAAGAGGAGTATGCCATGGATCTGAGCACCACCTACATGGGGCTGGAACTGAAGCACCCGGTTGTCGCCTCGGCGTCACCCTTGTCGGAGAAACTCGATAATTTCAGGCGCATGGAGGATGCCGGCGCCGCGGCAGTGGTGATGTTTTCGCTGTTCGAGGAACAGATCAAGCACGAGAACGCCGCCATCGAGTACCTGATTACCTCGGGCGCCGAGAGCTCCGCCGAGTCCCTGAGTTACTTTCCGGATTTCGAGGACTACGAGACCGGGCCGGACGAGTACCTGAACCTGCTGCGCCGCGCCACCGAGGCGGTGGATATTCCGGTCATGGGCAGCCTCAATGGCATTACCAACGAAGGCTGGGTGGACACGGCTCGCCTCATGCAGGATGCCGGTGCCAGCGGTATCGAGCTGAACGCCTACTATATTCCCTCCAGGCTCTACACGGACGGACGCGAGGTCGAGCAACGTTACCTGGAAATCCTGAAGGCCGTGAAGGCGGCCGTCTCGGTCCCGGTCGCCATGAAACTGAGCCCCTTCTTCAGCGCCACCGGCAACATGGCGCGGCAATTCGACGAGGCCGGCGCAGACGCGCTGGTGCTGTTCAACCGCTTCTACCAGCCGGACATGGACCTGGATGAAATGGAAGTCGTCACTGATCTGAAGCTCAGCACGCCTGACGAGATTCGCCTGCCACTGCTGTGGATCGGGGTTTTGCACGGCCGCATTAACGCCTCGCTTGCCGCCACCACCGGCGTGCACAGCCCGGTGGAACTCATCAAGTACCTGCTGGCGGGTGCGGATGTGGTCATGACCACATCCGGCATGTTGCAGCAGGGCATCGGCTTTCTCACCACGCTGGTGGATGGCCTGCGGGACTGGATGGAGGCACGGCAATACGATTCCGTGGCGCAGCTAAAAGGTTCCATGAGCCAGGTCAACTGCCTCAACCCCGGTGCCTTCGAGCGCGCCAACTACATCAAGATCCTGGAAAACTACAAGGCGGAATACGAGTAGCGCCTGCTGCTGGTCGCGCGTCGATTAACCTGGCCGTCAATGTGTCAGTCACTGTCGCTGTGTCCCCGCTGCAGCTCGCGTTCTATCTCCAGCACCACCCCGGTCATCTTCAGGACACTGTCCGGGTTGAGTGATATGGACGCAATGCCCTGTTGCACCAGCCAGCGGGTGATTTCCGGAAAATCGGAAGGCGCCTGGCCGCAGATACCGACATATTTGCCGGCGGCCTGGCAGGCGTCGATGGCCATCCCCATCAGCAGGGTGACGGCCTCGTTGCGTTCGTCGTAACCACCGAGCAACCCGGAGTCGCGGTCCACGCCCAGCGTCAGCTGGGTCAGGTCGTTGGAGCCGATGGAGAAACCGTCACAGTGTTCGAGAAACTGGCTGGCGAGCAGTGCGTTCGCCGGGATCTCGCACATCAGCTTGATCTGCAATCCGTTTTCGCCGCGCCGCAGGCCATGCCGTGCCATCAATTCAAGTACCTGCTGCACCTCGTCGACGGTGCGTGCAAAGGGGATCATCAATTCCAGGTTGTCGAGACCCATTTCCTCGCGCACCTTCTTCATTGCGGCGCATTCCAGTGCAAAACACTCGGCAAACGCCTCCGAGTAATAACGGCTGGCGCCCCGAAAGCCGAGCATCGGGTTTTCTTCATGGGGCTCATAATCTGCACCGCCCAGCAGTGCGGCGTATTCATTTGACTTGAAGTCGCTCATGCGCACGATCACCGGTTTTGGATAGAAGGCGGCTGCAATGGTGCCGACGCCCTCGGCGAGCCGGTTGATGTAGAAATCGCGCGGACTGGCATAACCGGCGCTGCGGCTGGCGATCTGTTGCTGGATATCCTCGTCCAGGCGGGTGTGTTCGAGTACCGCACGCGGGTGAATACCGATGCTGTTGTTGATAATGAATTCCAGCCGCGCCAGACCGACGCCATCATTGGGGAAGGCCGCAAATTCCAGCGCCTGCACCGGGTTGCCGACGATCAGCATAATGCTGGTCTGCGGGCGCTGCAGCCCGCCCAGGTCAACGCGTTCACTGGAGTAGGGCAGCAGGCCCTCATAGACGTAACCGGTATCGCCCTCGACACAGGAGACGGTAACCTCCTGGCCATCCAGGATGTCATGGGTGGCGTTGCCGCTGCCGACGATCGCCGGGATGCCCAGTTCACGCGCGACGATGGCCGCGTGGCAGACACGGCCGCCGCGATTGGTGACGATGGCGCTGGCGATCTTCATCACCGGTTCCCAGTCCGGGTCGGTGATATCGGTCACCAGTACCTCGCCCGGCAACAGCTCGTGCATGTGTGCCGCCTCGAGGATGATGCGTGCCCGGCCGGCACCGATCTTCGCCCCTACGCTCTTGCCCTGCGTCAGCACCTTGCCGCGTTCCTTGAGGTGGTAGATCTCCTGGAAGGCATCGGTGCGTAGCGAGTGCACGGTCTCCGGACGGGCCTGCACGATAAACAGTTCGCCACTGATACCGTCGCGTGCCCATTCGATATCCATGGGGCGCAGCTTGCCGGCACGTGCCGAATAATGGCGCTCGATAACGGTGGCGAAGCGTGCCAGCTGCAGCACCTCGTCATCGCTGATCGAGAAGCGCTGCTGTTGTTCCTTTTTTACCGGCACGTTGCGGGTGGCCTCGGCGGTGACCGGGTCGCTGGTGTAGATCATCTTGATGGCCTTTTCACCGAGGTGGCGGCGGATGATGGGCCGTCTGCCCTGTTCCAGGGTCGGCTTGAACACCAGGAACTCGTCCGGGTTGACCGCACCCTGTACGACATTTTCGCCGAGACCGTAGGCCGAGGTGACCATGACCACATCGCGGAAACCACTCTCCGTGTCCAGCGTAAACATCACACCCGAGGCACCCAGGTCCGAGCGCACCATCTTCTGCACACCGATGGACAGCGCAATGCTCATGTGCTCAAAGCCCTTGTCGACACGGTAATGGATGGCGCGGTCCGTGAATAGTGACGCCAGTACCCGCTTGCAGGTGCGCAGCAGGTGCTCCGACCCGCGGATATTCAGATAGGTTTCCTGCTGGCCGGCAAACGAGGCATCCGGCAGGTCTTCGGCGGTGGCGGAACTGCGCACCGCGACGTCGGTCTCGGCGCCGTATTCCGCGGTCATCTCCGCATAGGCGGCGCCGATCTCGCTGGCCAGCTGCGGCGGCAGTTCCGCATCGACGATCCAGCCGCGTATCTGGGCGCCGGTTTTGGCCAGCGCATCGACATCATCGACATCCAGCAGTGCCAGCGCCTGCTGAATGGGCGTCTCCAGGTTGTTGTGTGTCAGGTAGTCGCGGTAGGCCTGTGCCGTGGTGGCAAAACCATTGGGTACCACCACACCTTGACCCGACAGGGCCTGGTACATTTCACCCAGTGAAGCGTTCTTGCCACCGACCAGTGGCACATCGTCGATGCCGAGATCACGAAAACGGCGTACGTACTGGAACTGCTGCATTGGCTTGCCCCCGTTATTGTATATAAGGCTGATAGTATCTGCTGGAGGAAAACCGGCACAAGTGCCACTGCAGCCAGCGTTAACCAATAAAGGCGTGTATATTTAACGTCATGTGGCGGCAGCAGCGAATAACGCCCGTGGAGCCGGAGCTGTGACTGACAACAACACCTTAAGCTACCAGATTCGCACCGGCAGCCGCTATCCGGCGGGGGCCATAGTGGTTGCTGACGGCGTGAATTTTTCCATCTACAGCCGCCATGCCACGCATGTTGAATTACTGTTGTTTGCTGACGCGGACAGCCGCGAGCCCTTTCAGAGTATTCCCCTCGAAGCGCGCCTGCACAGGATGTTTTTTTTCTGGAGCGTGCTGGTGCTCGACCTGCCGCCGGGTACCCACTATGCCTGGCGTGTCGACGGACCGGATGACATGCATTACTCCGGGTTTCATTTTGACCGTGAGAAGGTGCTGCTTGACCCCTGGGCGCGCGGCGTCAGCGATCATCTCTGGCAACGTGCCGCTGCCGCCGGGCCGGGCAGCAATATGGCCTGTTCCATGCGCGGCGTGGTGCAGGCCGGGGAATACGACTGGGGGGACGATGAAACCCTTGGTTGCATCCGTCCGGAAAGGACGATTATCTACGAAATGCATGTCGGTGGCTTTACCCGGCATCCGGATTCCGGCGTCAGCCACCCGGGGACCTTCCTCGGTGTCATCGAGAAAATACCCTACCTGATGGAACTGGGGATTACCCATGTCGAACTGCTGCCGGTGATGGCCTTTGACGAGCAGGACATGCCCGCGGGCGTGGCGCAGCTGGGCCTTGTCAATTACTGGGGCTACAGTACCCACAGTTATTTCAGCCCGCATCCCGGCTACTGTGCCTCGCAGCATGCCGGTGACCAGGTCAACGAGTTCCGGGATATGGTGAAGGCGCTGCATGAGTCGGGTATCGGCGTCATCCTCGACGTGGTCTTCAATCACACGGCTGAAGGCGGTGCTGGCGGACCGGTCATCAATTTCAAGGGCATCGGTAACGAGACCTTTTACCACCTGGACCCGAATGATCGTGCTGTCTACCGCGATTACACCGGCTGTGGCAACACCTTCAACTGCAACCACCCGCTGGTGGCAAGGTTCATCCTGGAGTGTCTCGAGTACTGGGTGCGCGAGATGCACGTCGATGGCTTCCGTTTTGACCTGGCAAGCGTGCTGTCACGCGGCGAGAACGGCGAGCCGCTGTACCATGCACCGGTGTTGTGGAATATCGAGTTTTCAAACGTGCTCAGTGAAACGCGCATCATTGCCGAGGCCTGGGACGCGGCCGGTCTCTACCAGGTCGGTGATTTCCCCGGTTTTCGCTGGGCCGAATGGAACGGCCAGTACCGCGACGTGGTGCGCCGCTTTGTACGCGGCGACAAGGGCATGCTGAGTGAGCTGGCGCAGCGCTTCAGTGGCAGTAGCGACCTCTATGAGGATGATGACCGGCTGCCGATCAACAGCGTCAATTTCATCAGCTGTCATGATGGCTTCACGCTGCATGACCTGGTGAGCTTTAACGAAAAGCACAATGAGGTCAACGGCGAGCAGAATCGCGATGGCAACAGCAACACCCTCAGCTGGAATTGCGGTACAGAGGGCGATAGCGAAGACCCGGAGATACTCGCGCTGCGTCACCGGCAGGCGAAGAACTTCATGGCGATCCTGTTGCTCAGCCAGGGCATACCCATGATCAATGCCGGAGACGAGGTGCTGCGAACCCAGCATGGCAACAACAATGCCTGGTGCCAGAACAACACGCTGGGCTGGTTTGACTGGCGCCTGACCGGGACCAACAGCGACATGCTGCGTTTTACGCGGCTCATGATAGTCTTTCGCAAGCGCCACGCCTGCCTCATGCACAGCCGTTTCCTGAACGGCATGGAACGCGAAGGGCACTGGTTTCCGGATGTCAGCTGGCATGGCGAACACCTCAGCCAGCCACAATGGGACGATCGCGAGGCGCAGCTGCTTGCCTGTACGCTGGGTGCCGTCGATGCCTGGGAAGAAGACCTGTTCGTGATCATGAACATGCAGGCGCGCAAGCTGGTCATGTCCCTGCCACGGCTTGCCGAGGGTGACTGGCACCTGGCCATCGATACGGCCGGCGAATCCCCGCTGGACATCATCAACCCCGCCGATCAGCCGCTGCAGGCAGCCCCCGCGTACAACGTGCAGCCGCACAGTGTGGTGGTCTTTGAACGTCGCTGACAGCCCGTGAACAGTTTCTTCACGCGCTGTCCTGAATCCAGGCTCAATATATATCATATTGATTTAATTAATTATTTTTGTTACATTCCGGCCTGATGAATGAGTTGGCAGACAGCAAGGAAAGGAACTGAGTGGATATGTCCGGCAGAAATGAAGCGTTGCACCTGGTACTGATCAGTATTCATGGCCTGATCCGCGGGCATGATCCGGAGCTGGGCCGTGATGATGACACCGGTGGCCAGATCCGCTATGTCGTGGAACTGGCGCGCACCCTCGGTGAGCGTGATGATGTGGCGCGGGTGGACCTGCTGACCCGGCGGGTGCTGGACTCGGCGGTCAGCTCCGATTATGCCCGACCGCTGGAACGCCTCAGTGATAAAGTCAGCATCGTCCGCATCGACTGTGGTGAGGAGGCTTACATCCCCAAGGAGCAATTGTGGGATTGCCTCGACAGCTACGCTGACAATGCCCTGAGCTTCATCCGCGAGCAGCAACTGACGCCGGATATCATTCACAGTCATTATGCGGACGCCGGTTATGTAGGCATCCGCCTGTCGAGTCTGCTGGGAATCCCGCTGGTGCATACCGGCCACTCGCTGGGACGGGTGAAACGCCAGCGCTTGCTGGCCAGCGGCCTGAAGCGCGATGAAATCGAACGCCAGTACAATATTTCCCGGCGCATCCAGGTTGAGGAAGATGTGCTGGGCGCGGCGGACCTGGTGATTACCAGTACCCGCCAGGAAATCGAGGAACAATACGGGCTCTACAACCACTACCAGCCGGAGCAGATGAAGGTCGTCCCCCCGGGCACGGCACTGGAACAGTTTTACCCGCCGGATGGCAGTGAGCAGGACAGTGCGATGCAGCGCGAACTGGCGCGCTTCCTCGCCCAGCCGGAGAAGCCGGTCATCCTGGCAATGTCACGCCCGGATGCACGCAAGAATCTCGGCACCCTGCTGGAGGTCTATGGCGAGTCCGCCGCCTTGCAGCGGGCCGCCAACCTGGTGATCGTTGCCGGTACCCGGGATGATATTCGCGATATGGGGAGCAGGCCGCAGGAGGTGCTCACCGACCTGCTGTTGTCCATTGACCTCTACGACCTGTACGGCCGGGTCGCCTATCCGAAACACCATCAATCGGCTGATGTGCCGGACCTCTACCGCCTGGCGGCCGCCAGCGGTGGTGTCTTCATCAACCCCGCGCTGACGGAGCCCTTTGGACTGACCCTGATAGAAGCCGCCGCCAGCGGCCTGCCGATCGTCGCGACCGAAGATGGCGGGCCACGCGATATCACCGCCAATTGCCACAACGGTTACCTGGTCGACCCGCTCGACAAGTCCGCCATCGAGAAGGCGCTGCTGAAGATACTGAGTGACTCGCACACCTGGCGGAAACTGGCCGACAACGGCAGCGAGGGGGTGCGGCGCCACTATTCCTGGCCGGCACATGTCGAGCAGTACCTGGATGCCGTGCATGCCCTGGTGAACCGCGCCGAACCCCCGGTGCGTGTGCCGCTGCAGGGGCGGCCGTCGCTGTATCATGACCGGGCCCTGTTCAGCGACCTTGACCAGAACCTGCTGACCGATCCGAAGTCGCTGGCAAGCTTTATCAGGGTGATGCGCGAGAACCGCAAGTGCGCAACCTTCGGTATAGCCACGGGACGGCGGCTGGATACCGCGTTGCGCGTGATGAAACAATATGGCATCCCGCAACCGGATGTGCTGATCACCAGCCTCGGCACGGAAATTCACTATGCACCGCGCCTGACGGCTGACTATGCCTGGGCGCAGCACATCGACCACCTGTGGAACAGGTCAACGGTGTTGCGGATCCTTGCCGATCTGCCGGGCCTCAAGCTGCAGCCAAAGACAGAGCAAAGCCGCTTCAAGATCAGCTACTACATCGATCCAAACGTTGCGCCCTGCATGGATGAAATCAACAGCCTGCTGCACCTGCATGAACAGACGGTTTCGGTGTTCCTGTCTTTCGGTCAGTTCCTCGATATCGTTCCGGTGCGTGCCTCGAAGGGCTTCGCGCTGCGCTGGTTTGCCGACCAGTGGGAGATCCCGCTGGAGCACATCCTGGTGGCCGGCGGTTCCGGTGCCGACGAGGACATGATGCGCGGCAACACCATGGCGGTGGTGGTGGCCAACCGTCACCATGAGGAGCTCTCGGCGCTGACCGATGTCGAGCAGATCTACTTTGCCACGCAGCCCTATGCAGCGGGCATCCTCGAGGCGATCGAGCACTACGAGTTCTTCCGCAACTGCACTGTGACGCAGGGATGACGGTGTGGCAGTTGCCGTGTGCAGCGCTTCAGCGCAGGCTGTTGCCCAATGCGCAGGTATGGCTGCAACGGCAACAGACGGGTGAGTTGTTATGAACGATTTTACAAAGCAGCGACCGGTGATATTTGGCGAAGTGCTGTTCGACCGGTTTCCCGATGGCAGTGTGGTACTGGGTGGCGCGCCCTTCAATGTCGCCTGGCACCTGCAGGCCTTTGGCAGGGCGCCGCTGTTTATTTCGCGGATCGGTAATGATGCCCTGGGCCGCAGGATCCGCGACATTATGCATGGCTGGGAGATGGATGCCTCCGGGCTGCAGCTGGATTCCGCCCATCCGACCGGCACTGTCGAGGTGCGCATCGTGGAGGGCGAGCCCGGCTTCGATATCGTCGACAACCAGGCCTATGACTTCATCGACGCCAGTGCCCTGCCACCGCTGGCCAATAACGCACTGCTCTACCAGGGAAGCCTGGCCGTGCGTAACGCCGGCTCCAGGCAGGCCTTGCAGCAACTGCAGCAGGGCAGGGACCTGCAGCGGCTGATGGATGTCAATCTGCGGCCGCCCTGGTGGCAGCGGGAAAGCGTCCTGTCACTGCTGCAGGGTGCGCGCTGGATCAAGCTCAACGAGGTTGAGCTGGGGCTGCTGGTAGCGGATGCAGCGACACTGCAGGCGCAAATGCAGCAGCTGCAGCAACGCTGTGGTGCCGAGCTGCTGATTGTCACGCGCGGCGCTGCCGGTGCCGTAGTACTGGCGCCTGGCGGTGAAGAATTCACGGTGGTGCCGCAGGGCCACAGCGCGGTCATCGACACGGTGGGGGCAGGCGATGCCTTTACCAGCGTCATGACGCTGGGCCTGTTGAGCGGCTGGAGTGTGCCGCTGATGCTGGAGCGTGCCCAGGCCTTTGCCTCGGCCATCACGCGCATACGCGGGGCAACCTGCGATGAGCCCGGCTTTTACCGGCCGTTCATTGAAGACTGGGGCGTGTAATGACACTCGATGATGCCTTTTTCCAGGCGCTTGACGACTATCTTCAACAGGAGCGTAACCAGGCGCACCGGGTGTGGCACCATCTGCTGGGAATGCAACGCGCCTTTTTGCTGCGCAGTGACGTGCAGGATGCCCTCGCCGAATTGTGCCCAGCACCCGACGGCGACAGCCTGCGCAACAGCCCGCTGGAAAAATTACTTCGCCGGGTACAGGAAGCGGTGGTCAATGCCCCCTGGATCTACCTGGCATTGCGGGTGCGTGTGGGTCGCTGGGAATACCTGCGGATGCATCTGGATACCATGAGCATGGAACGCGTCAGTGTCAGCACTTTCCTGTATTTCAAGGAGCAGCTGATAAACGGCAGCCAGGATACCTGGAGCTGGGAGCTGGAGATCGACCTTGAGCCGTTCTCGCGCGAGTTTCCGAAGATGCACGAGACACGCTCCATTGGCCGCGGCGTCGAGTTTCTCAATCGGCGCCTCTCCAGCCGCCTGTTCGAGGACCTCGGCAAGGGCGACCAGCGGCTGCTGGACTTTCTCAGGGTGCACAGTTACCGCGAATTGCAACTGATGCTGAACGACGTCGTCAGGGATGTGCCGGGACTGCGCAGTACCTTGCGTGCAGCGGATGATTACCTCGCGGGCGTGGAACCCGACACCGACTATGACGAGGTCTACGGCATACTGCGGTCCATGGGGTTCGAGCCCGGCTGGGGGCGGGATGCGGTGCGCATGCGCGAGACCATGCAATTGTTGCTCGACATCCTCGAGGCGCCATCGCCCGGCAACCTGGAGAAGTTCCTGGCGCGTATCCCGATGGTCTTTTCCATCGCCATCCTGTCACCGCACGGCTGGTTTGGCCAGTCAGATGTGCTCGGACGACCGGATACCGGTGGCCAGGTGGTCTATATTCTTGACCAGGTGCGCGCCCTGGAGCAGGAAATGCACCGCCGCCTCGCGGACCAGGGCCTCGATATCGAGCCGCGGGTGCTGGTACTGACACGCCTCATCCCCGAGGCGGAAGGGACTTCCTGTAACCAGCGTATCGAGTTGATCACCGGGACGCGCAATGCCTGCATCCTGCGCGTGCCCTTTAAAACTGCTGCCGGCGAGGTGTTACCAAACTGGATTTCCCGGTTTGAGGTATGGCCGTACCTGGAACACTTCAGCATCGATGCCGAGCGCGAGTTACTGGCCGAACTCGGCGGACGTCCGGACCTGATTATCGGTAACTACTCGGATGGCAACCTGGTAGCGTCGATCATGTCGCAGCGCCTCGGGGTGACCCAGTGCAATATCGCGCATGCGCTGGAAAAAACCAAATACCTGTATTCCGATCTCTACTGGAAGGAGAATGATGCGCAGTATCACTTTGCCTGCCAGTTCACCGCGGACCTGATCGCGATGAACAAGGCGGATTTCATTATCACCTCCACCTACCAGGAAATTGCGGGGACCGGGGACAGTGTCGGGCAGTATGAGGCACATGGCGCCTATACCCTGCCGGGGTTGTACCGGGTGGTGCACGGTATCGATGTGTTCGATCCGAAATTCAACATTGTCTCCCCGGGTGCAGACCCGGAGATCTATTTCCCCGCGACCGAGTCCGCGCGGCGGCTCGGCCACCTGCACGCCGAGTTCGAGGAGCTGCTGTTTGGTCGCCAGACCCGCGAGGACATCCGCGGCGCCTTGCAGGCGCGTGACAAACCCATCCTCTTCACCATGGCGCGCATGGACCAGATCAAGAACATTACCGGCCTGGTGCGATGGTACGCGGAGTGCCCGGAATTGCGTGCCGCAGCGAACCTGCTGGTGGTCGCCGGGCATGTCGACCCGGAAAAGGCCGGCGATACGGAGGAGCGCGAACAGCTGCAATACATGCACCGCCTCATGGATGAGCACGCGCTGGATGGCGAGGTCAGGTGGCTGGGCATGCATCTGGAAAAGGCCTTTGCCGGCGAACTCTACCGCGTCATAGCCGATCATGGCGGTGCCTTCGTACAGCCGGCACTGTTCGAGGCGTTTGGCCTTACCGTGATCGAGGCGATGGGTACCGGCCTGCCCACCTTTGCGACCTGTTTCGGTGGCCCGCTGGAGATCATCGAGGACGGTGTCTCCGGTTTTCATATCGATCCCAATCATGGCGATGTCGCCGCGCAGCGCATGGCGGGATTTTTCGCGCGCTGCCGGCAGGACCCCGGGGAGTGGCAGCGTATTTCCCGCGGTGCCCTGCAGCGGGTGAACGAGCGCTACACCTGGAAAGGCTACGCGGAACGCCTCATGACCCTGTCACGGGTGTATGGTTTCTGGCGTTATGTGACCGACCTGGAGCGGGCCGAAACGCAACGCTACCTGGAAATGTTCTACACCCTGCAGTTCAGGCCGCTGGCCAACGCCATGCGCCACTGACCGCGGAGACGGTCTGCAATTTATTGCAGCAAGCGTCATGCCGGCGAGCGCGTTATCCGGTAAACTGCTCTGCAGCCCGGTGTATTGCTACTGCAGCGCGCGGCGTCTGCCTGCCCTGCAGGCGTGGCGATCCTGGATAACAGCAGGCTGTGAATAAACCAGATGTTCCCCGTAAGGAGCGCAACAGATGAAGTCCGAGCCCTGGTGTTTGCAAGCACTGTTCATGACCGCTGTAATCAGCGTTGCCACGTTGCCCGGGTGTTCACCGCAAAATGGTCATGACGACGCAGCGCCCGGGCAGCAAGGTGCGCAGTTCACGACGCTGCCGGCGATGGACGAGCTCGGCAGCCTGAGTGTTAGCGGTATCTATGATGAGGCCATAACGCTTGCGGAGGGCCGCTGGGAGGGCGAGCCTGCCGCGGACGGTGCGGCGTCGCGCCCGATGGTCGGGCTGGTGGAGGATTTTTACCTGCACGGCGATTTTGATGGCGAGTGGCCCGCTGAAGCCGTCATTACACTCTGGGAAACGTCAGGAGGGTCCGGGGTGAACAGTTATCTGGCGGTTGTGGCGCGGCGTGATGGTGGCGTGGTCAATATCGGTACTGCGCTGATCGGTGACCGTGTGCAGCTGCGTGCGGGCAGGGTCGTTGACCGGCGCATTGAACTGGACCTGGTGCAACAGGGGCCGGATGATGCCGCCTGTTGTCCCACCGAAACGGTCACCCGGGTCTGGGAAATGGCGGAGGATGGACTGCAGGAAGTTGAGCTGCGCAACAAGGGTACGCTGTCACTTGCAACCATTGCCGGGGAAGAGTGGCAGCTCAAGGGCATGAGCCGGGATGAAACGCTTGCCGACGATGTGGATGTTACCCTGATGTTCAACAATGACCGCATCTCCGGCCACGCCGGCTGCAACAGCTATTTTGGCTCGGTCACGGCAGGTGACAGGCCCGGCGAGATTACCTTCAGTAAAATCGGCAGTACCCGCATGGCCTGCCCGCCAGCGGCAATGGAGCTGGAAAACCGTTATCTGCAGGCGTTGTCGAGTGTTACCGGCTTCGGCTTTCTGAATGGCAGCATGGCACTGATCTGGCAACAGGACGGTGATATCAGCATGCTGCTGTTTACCGCTCGCGCGCAGTAATTGCACTGTGCAACACCCGACGCGAGCTTCATTTTTGACAACGAATTATTAGTTGGTTGTATTAAGATAATCTTATACTAGGCCAGTCGTTTTCGCAGATAAATGCCCCTATAAAATTAAATGCAACGATCGACACACAGCACCCTGCACACTCTGTGGCTCCCGCTGCTGTTGGTGTTTGTGTTTGGTGTCGGTCCTGGTTATTCACTTTGCCGCGCGGAAGATGACTATCAGGAAATTGCACTGCAGTCCGGGTATCTGCCGGACTCCTCTGAAAACGATGCCTCGACAGGCGCTTGTGTGCCGTCAGGGAATGCCAGGCTTTTCCAGTCAGCAGCCCTGTATTTTGCACAGCGGCTGTCAGCTGTCACCGCCAGTGATGCCTATCCCAGCAGCATCCTTCACGGTCCACCTGTTCCGGTCTCTGGCGCTTGATCAACGGCGGTCATTGCGACCGTATTATTTTCACTCTCTTTGACTGCGCTACCGCTGTTTCACGGTATCGACGTCATGAATTGATTCTCTGGAGTATCACGTGAGCACACTATCAAAAGCAGCCCTGGTTAAACGTCTCGTGGGTGCCGTCATCTTTCTGGGCGTTGCATTTACACTGACGGGGGTGGTACCGACGATTGAAATCGCGTGGGTGTCATCGATATTGCTGCTGACGATTTACCTGTTTGTATTCGAAATCGTTGAAGTGGATGTAGCCGCGATTTGCATCATGGTATTACTTGGACTGGTATCCCTGATTGGCCCGTTGTTTGGAATCGAACAGCCGTTTGTACCGGCGCAACACCTGTTTGACGGCTTTGCCAGTAATGCGGTGATATCGATCATCGCGGTGATGATTATCGGCAAGGGTCTGGACAAGACCGGTGTCATGAACGTCGTGGCCAGAAGCATACTGAAACACGGTGGCAGTACGGAAAAGCGTGTCATTCCGCTGATCTCCACAACCGTGGCCATCATCTCGAGCTTCATGCAGAACGTCGGGGCTGCGGCATTATTTCTCCCCGTTGTGAGTCGCATCTCGGCACGCAGTGGCCTGCCGCTGTCACGCCTGCTGATGCCGATGGGGTTCTGCGCCATCCTCGGCGGCACCGTCACCATGGTCGGTTCAAGCCCGTTGATCCTGCTCAACGACCTGATGATGACATCCAACCAGGCCTTGCCGCCTGGCCAGAAAATGAGTGCCTATCACCTCTTCAGCGTGGCGCCGATCGGTATTGCGCTGGTGGCCACCGGTGTTCTGTATTTCGTAGTGTTCGGTAAATTCGTGTTACCGACCAACAAATCCGAGGGCGCCGTCGGTACCAATACCATGAGCTATTTCCAGGATATCTATGGCATCGACTACGCCCTGTTCGAGGTCGACGTGCCGGCTGACAGCGCACTGGTCGGACTCATGCTGGATGATGTCGAGGGCA
Organism: Gammaproteobacteria bacterium; assembly: GCA_049664445.1. Lineage (GTDB taxonomy): Bacteria > Pseudomonadota > Gammaproteobacteria > UBA9214 > UBA9214 > UBA9214. The sequence continues at coordinate 15,125 of JBATFE010000215.1, read as the reverse complement.
GTTCGCATATTCGTGTCATTGCAACCCATCGCAAGGACAAGGAAACACGCGTCGGACCCGGTGCACTGGCACGCGACCTCGGCATAGAGTCGGGCATGGTGCTGGCAATCCTGGCATCACCCCACGATGTTGACCTGTTTGTCGCAAAATACGGGCTGCAGAAACACCCCTATGTGAAGGACTTCAGTGAAGTACTGGCATCGACCCGTTCCGGTGTTGCCGAAGTGGTTATCCCGCCCGGTTCAAACCTGATCGGCAAGAGCGCGCGCGATGTATGGATGCGCAAGACCTACGGGCTGGCGATGGTCGGTCTGCACCGCCGCGGTGAAACCCTGCGTGAGGGTGACGATATTCGCAACCTGCCGCTGGAGGCCGGTGACACGCTGGTTGTGCATACCAGCTGGGATGCACTGGCCCGGCTGGAGAAGAACCGTAACTTCGTGGTGGTCACCTCCGAATATCCCCACGAGGAAACCCGCCCGCAGAAGGTGGGTCATGCACTGTTCTTTTTCCTGGTCGCGCTCGGGCTGGTGCTGTTCTCAGACCTGCGCCTGTCGATATCGTTGCTGACCGGCGCGCTGGGCATGGTGCTGTCCGGTGTGATGAATATTGAAGAGGCCTATAAAGCGGTCAGCTGGAAAACCGTGTTCCTGCTCGCCAGCCTGATACCACTGGGCATGGCGGTCGAGAATACCGGGACAGCCGCGTGGATCGCACAACAGACACTCGCCATGCTCGGTGAGGTGCCCATCTGGGTGTTGCAGACGGCGCTGGCGACGCTGGCGACCTTCTTTACCCTGGTGATGTCGAACGTCGGCGCCACGGTACTGCTGGTACCACTGGCGGTCAATCTCGCGCTTGCAGCCGGGGCTGACCCGGCGGTATTTGCCCTGACGGTAGCGATCGCTACCTCCAACTCCTTCCTGATCCCGACCCACCAGGTCAATGCCCTGTTAATGGGACCTGGTGGTTACCGCGTTGCGGATTTTATGCGCGCCGGCGGCATCATGACGGTACTGTTCCTGGTTGTCATGATGCTCATGATGAACCTGGTTTTCTGAGGTAGCGACAATGAAAAATCATACCTGCCCGGCGCCTGTTTCCATTTCGGGCGTCCTGGCGGCGGCTATTGCCCTGTTTGCCGTGTTGCTACCGGTCGTCGTATTTGCCAGCGAAGTCCTGGCTGCGGAGACGCATGATCTGACCGCGCACAGCGTCGGCTATCTCTCCCTCGTGATCTTTGTGTTTGCCTATATACTGGTAACCGCTGAAGAATTCACGCATCTGCGCAAATCCAAACCGGTCATTATTGCCGCCGGACTGATCTGGGGAATGATCGGCTGGGTCTCATCGCAAGCAGGACTGGGGCACGCCGCCGAAGCCGCCGCACGTCATAACCTGCTGGAATATGCAGAGTTAATGCTGTTCCTGCTGGTTGCGATGACCTACATCAACGCCATGGAGGAACGCCGGGTATTCGATGCGCTGCGTTCCTGGCTGGTACGCAAGGGCTTCGGTTTCCGTACCCTGTTCTGGTTGACGGGCATCCTGGCATTCCTTATCTCGCCGGTCGCCGACAACCTCACCACGGCGCTGCTGATGTGTGCCGTGGTACTTGCCGTCGGTGGAGACAATGCACGGTTTGTCACCATCGCCTGCATCAACATCGTGGTCGGCGCCAATGCCGGCGGCGCCTTCAGTCCGTTTGGCGACATCACCACCCTGATGGTCTGGCAGAAGGGCATGGTGGAATTCTGGACGTTCTTTTCACTGTTCGTACCGTCGCTGGTTAATTACGTGGTGCCGGCAGCGATCATGCACTTTGCCGTGCCGGCCGGCAGGCCGCGGGGCAATAACGAGGTGATCAATATGAGGCCGGGTGCGCGCCCTATCATGGTGCTGTTCCTGCTCACCATTATTACTGCCGTTTGCTTTCACAACTTTCTTCATCTGCCACCGGTGATGGGTATGTTGACGGGCCTGGGTTACCTGCAACTGTTTGGTTTTTTGCTGAAGCGAGCAGAACTGAAACAGTTGTCAGTCAGCAGCAGCGAAATAGACCACGCCGGCAAACTCGGTGATATCGTTCCTTTCGACGTCTTTAACAAGGTGGCACGTGCCGAATGGGACACGCTGCTGTTCTTTTATGGCGTGGTCATGTGTGTCGGCGGTCTCGGGTTTATTGGTTATCTCGGTATGGCCTCGGAGCTCATGTATACCCAGTGGGGGGCAACGACCGCCAATGTCAGCGTCGGTATTCTGTCCTCTATAGTCGATAATATACCGGTGATGTTTGCCGTGCTTACCATGAACCCGGATATGTCTACAGGCCAGTGGTTGCTGGTCACGCTGACTGCCGGTGTAGGCGGCAGCCTGCTGTCGATCGGCTCGGCCGCCGGCGTGGCGTTAATGGGGCAGGCACGTGGCATGTACACCTTTTTTGGACATTTACGCTGGACGCCGGTGATCGCCCTTGGTTACGCTGCCAGTATTCTGGTACACATGTGGATCAATACTGAATACTTTAGCTAGCAGAATGAATAGGGAATCCAGTCGTTATTCACGCCATGAAATTTTTACTACAGGAACGCGTCATGAAACATAAAGTTCTAAGCAGCTCTTTGCTGGCCGCGATTGTGCTGCTTCTCATTGCAAGCTGTGAGCGCAATGGCGCTGTTTACGAAGATCAGTTGAACGTACTCGGAACCTTTGCGCAAATCAGTATCGCGGGGCTGTTGCCGGAGGAGGCGAAACAGGCTGCTGCTGCTGTGGAAAAAGATCTGCAGACACTCGACCATATCGGTTTCACCTTTGAAACCGGGGGTGAATTGCAGCAATTGAATGAGGCGCTTGCAGAGGGGCGCAACGCGACGGTCAGTGATGCTCTGCTCGAACTGATCAAGGAGGCCAGAAAGCTGTCCGCTGCAAGTGACGGGGTGTTCAATCCTGCAACGGGGGAACTGACCGCATTCTGGGAATTTCATTGCAGTGAGAATGAGTGTGGCGAGGCCCCCTACCCGGATGAGGTGCAGCGACTGGTCGATGAGCAGGTGGCGAAGATACTTTCCCGGCAGCCATCCATGGATGACCTGATCATCAAGGGCAATGAAGTAGGCAGCCGCAACCGGCTGGTAAAACTCGAATTTGGTGACATTATACGCGGGCTTGCCCTGGAAAAAGGCATACAGCACCTGGCAGACATGGGTGTCTCGAATGCAATGATCGATATTGGTGGCAACGTACGCACCATCGGTACGCGCGGTGACCATGACTGGTGGATTGGCATACCTGATGCCAGCGGGCAGAATTTAATAGGCTCTATAGAAAACATCGATGATCATGCAGTTATCACCGTGCGCGCCTTTGACAAGTCATTCGGCAAACGTGATCTTGTCTACCGGCATATCGTTGACCCGCGCTCGGGTCTGCCGGTGAAGGATGTCCTGTCGGTGACCGTCATGCATGACAACGCAATGATTGCAAATGCCTCCGCCGTGGCATTTCTTATAGCCGGCATCAAGGACTGGAAGCTGATCGCTGATAAAATTGATGTTCACAAAATACTGGTGATTACCAAAGACGGTACCATTTATACCAGCCCCGCGATGGAGCATATCATTCACTGGAAACAGGGAATTGAACACCAGCACCTTGTGCCGTAGTTGAATTCCGGCACACAGGCTGTCATTGCCGTTTCTTCAGCAGCAAGGCCGGTGTACTTATGAAATCTTGACGACGATGTCATGTAATACCTCGCCGGCCCGTGCCAGGCGGTCGGCGGCATTCGACAGGTGGCGGTAAATCTCCCGGTGTTTGAAGATGTCGATAACCAGATTGATGGCCGTCTCTTTGGTATCGGTACTGCGTTTCTGCAGCTGGGATACGTAGCCTTTTTCCCGGAATAATTCGCCCAGCGCCCGGCGATAGACCTTTTCAGAACTGCGCTCCGCCTTGCGTGCAGCCTGGGCATCCTCGTCTGCCTGGTTCGGGTTTGTCGAGAGCTTGTGATAGCCGCGTTGCAGCGCGTAAGTGCCTTCTTTCAGTAACACGGCAAGTTCCAGCATGTACTTGTCAGGTTTCACCTTCAGCACTTCAATTTCCCGGGTGGTGGTCTTGGCATAGTTAACGATGTGGTCGATACTGCTGATCGCGCGATAGATGTCCTCACGATCCATGGGAGTGGAAAACGACTTGCTGAGGATATCGGTGTTCCTTGCCTTGAGTTCGTCTCCGCGTTTTTCCAGTACCCGCACCTGTCTGGCCATGGCCTTGTCACCCTTTTCCATAAACTGCACAAAGACCTCCATCGCCTCGACAGCAAGGTCGCACTGATCATTAAGCAGGGAATAGAAATCCGGCATACGGGGGAATACTCTGTCTACCAAACGGGTTACTACCGAGTCATTGCTGGCGCTCATTGTTGTCTTCTCCATGCAAGAGGGGCTGTTGTCATACAGCCAGTCTATTGATAAATATAAATACGGGCTAGGCCACGCCGGTCAGCAGGTGCATCAGGTAATAACTGAGTATGGCCACCGTGGCCGCACCGGGAATGGTGATGATCCAGGTCTTGAGGATCTCGCGGGCCTTTCCCCAGCGCACCGCCCTGGGTCGCTCCGATGAGCCTATTCCCATGATGGACGAGCTCACCACGTGGGTGGTTGATACCGGGGCACCGATCATCGAGGCCGCGAAAATCACTGAGGCAGAGGTTAATTGCGCATCGAATGCATGCAGCGGGCGCACCTTGTAAATGCCAAAGCCAACGGTGCGGACAATGCGCCAGCCACCGGACATAATGCCCAGGGTAATCGCCGTGGCACAGGCCAGGATCACCCAGAACGGCACCTCGAACTCGGTGATAAAACCGCCCAGCAACAGAACCAGGGTAATGATGCCCATGCTTTTCTGTGCATCGTTGGCGCCGTGCGAGAAGGCGAGACCGGCCGAGGTGAAAAACTGGACGCGGCGCAGGTACTTGTTGGCGACGGGTTTAGCTGCACGCAACAGGAATTTCATCAAGCGGTGAATCATGAACCCGGCCCAGAACCCGATAATCGGCGAGAGCACCAGTGCAAACAGCACCTTGGTCACGCCGGTGAAATGGCCCTGGGCAAGCTCGGTAAAGCCCCACGCCACATGGTCAACACCGGCTGATACCACCACCGCACCCACCAGACCACCCACCAAGGCATGGGACGATGAGGACGGGATGCCGAACCACCAGGTCCCCAGGTTCCAGGTGATGGCCCCGATGATGCCACAGAGGATGATCGCCACGGCGTCGAGCGACTGCAGTGATCCGACATCGACAAACTTGCCGATGGTGTTGGCCACCGCGGTACCGCCGAGTAACGGCCCCAGAAATTCAAACGTCGCAACAATGATGACGGCCTGTACCGGTGTCATGGCACGCGAGGCGATGACCGTGGCGATGATGTTGGAGGCATCATGAAAGCCGTTGGTGTAATCGAATATCAACACAACGATGACCGCTATCACGGCGAGTGTCACCAGGGCATCCATCAGGTCCTCCAAAAAAAGGGTTGAAACAGCAGTCGTCACTGCCGGATTGCAGATTTCATTCTGGTCGGGTCAACACAGGGGCTGCTTGATAGAGGGCTGGCTAGCACGCTCCGGCAATCACGTTACTGCGGAAATTCACCAGTTCTGTGCCAGGATGGGCGCTTGCTGTCTATCAGCAATCCCCGCCTCATCGCGGCGAAGTCAATCATACATTGATCAATATGTGTATACAATATGTGTATACAGTGTGTGCAGAATATTTCCATTACCAATAAACACATGCAGCTATCATCGTTCGTTCCCTGCAATATCAGCAGGGCGCCCGGGTGATCAGTGTCAGGTACCCGGCCTGCATGGCATTAATCTGTTGCGGGCTTTGGTGATGGTCCTGTTGCCTCAATGAAACGGCATACAGTCTCATTTGCGTTCAGGCGGTCTTTCATCAAGGCTGCCGGCACTGAGCAGAATGACCTCTATTTCTTCAATGATCTCTTCCTGTCGCAAGGCATTGCTTTGGTGAAGCAGGTTAGCTGCCTTGTCGTCGAGGTGTTGCACTGCGCCCTGCAGATGTCGTACCCGCCTGATGTTCTCCGCCATCATTGATACATACATAATTTCGTGCAGAACCGCGAACAGGTAGTGGTCGATCAGTTTGGCGAGGAATGCTGCCGGGGGCAGGTTGAGTAACGGCGGGTGTGGAAAAGCGGGGGGATTGTCCCGGTACTGTTCAAAAGGCGGCAGCACTTCTGCAGTGATGACCTGCTCGCTATCAGGATCATGATAGAACACCACAAGTGACACGGCGCCTTCATTTGCCTGCAGCTCAGTCAGGGTGTTGCTGATCAGGGCCAGTGAATTTTCAGCTTCCTCGACGACATTGGCGCCATCGATACAGGCAAGCACGCGTGGATCCCCTTCCAGGCGGTTGCCGAGTTTGTTGCCCGTCACGATTAACCGTGGCGTGATGAGGCTGTTTTCCTGAATATGGGATTCCAGTTGCCGCAACAGCGCTTCGTTAAAGTCACCACAAAAACCGCGCTCGGAGCCAAGCAGCAGCAGGACCGCTGTTGCCTGCTCCGCCCGTGGCAGTGTCCCCGCATAAAAGCCGAGAAAATCGGCCGCCATGGTTTCGATGTGGGCAACCACGGCCCGCTGGGCATCGAGAAAGCGTCCCAGTTTACGGCTTTCTATATACGCCAGGGTCTTCATGGAGTTCATGATGTCACGGATTTCGCCGAGGGTATGGCGATGTTGCTGCAGTTCCCGACGACGGCTCATGGTCGCTATGGCTGCGGTTGCAGGTTAAGCCAGCGGCACACGGCATCGCTCCATTGCTCACGGGGCGTGTCCAGCGTGAGCACCGAGTGCTTCACCTGCTGTTCCAGTAGTGCCAGCCGTTCGTCTACATCCGCGGGTTCGACAGCATCGAACAGGCCGTCGTTGAAGGCCACCAGCCAGGCCATCTGGAATTCGATGGGCAGCGGTGTCAGGCGGTCTTGCTTGAGTATCTCGCGCAGCACCCGGCCGCGCCGGATGGCCACCTCCATGGTGGTCTCAAGACGCGCACCGAAACGGGTGAAAACCTCCAGCTCCAGGAACTGCAGATAATCCAGTTTCATGCGTCCGGCCTCATCCTTGATGCGGCTGTGCTGGGCCTGGCCGCCGATGCGGGAAACGGACCTGGAGATGTCGATGGCAGGACGAAATCCGCCAACGAAAAGATCATGGTCAAGATAGACCTGTCCGTCCGTGATGGAGATCAGGTTGGTCGGGATATAGGCGGCAATCTCCCCCAGTGTTGTCTCCACGACGGGTAGCGCCGTCATGCTGCCGCCGCCATGGGCCGCGTTGAGGCAGGTGGCACGTTCCAGCAGACGGGCATGAACGGAAAAGATGTCGCCCGGGTAGGCTTCCCGTCCGGGCGGGCGGCGCAGCAGCAGCGAGAGTTCACGGTAGTTCCTCGCATGGGTGGCGAGATCGTCATAGACCACCAGGGTATCGTGCCCCTGCTGCATCCAGTGCTCCGCAATGGCACAGCCGGCGAACGGCGCCAGGTGCTGCAGGCCGGGCCGGGCGCTGGCCTCGGCGACCAGCACCGTGCTGTAATCGAGTGCACCATAGCTGCGCAGGGTCTCGATGGTGTGGATGACGGTGGAACGCTTCTGGCCGATAAGCACGTACACGCAATAGACGTCCTTGCCGCGTTGATTGATGACGGCATCGAGGGCCAGCGAACTGCGCCCAAGGCCCTCGTCACCGATCAGCAACTGACGTTGCCCCTTGCCGATAGGGATCAGCGTGTCGATGACCTTGATGCCGGTATACAGGGGGGTATGGACCAGGTCGCGCGCCACGATTGCCGGTGAACGGGTTTCCAGCCTGCGCCAGGCAGCGGGCTCCGGGGGCGGTCCACCGTCCAGTGGCAGGCCCAGTGGATCGATGACCCGGCCCAGCAGGCTGTCGCCAACGGCGATGTTCAATGCACGGTGGGTGGGATGAACCGCTGTACCGGCCGTCAGCGCCTCGCTCTCCTGCAACAGCACCGCACCCACCATCTCCTCGCTGAGATCGAAGACCATGCCGCGGCTACCGTCTTCGAAGGCCAGTATCTCGTCCATTGCCGCCGAGGGCAGGCCCGACATCCAGGCAATGCCATCGCCCAGGGACAGCACGCTGCCTTGCTCGGTGATGCGCAATGCGGGGTGGTACTGCGCAATCCAGGCCGCCTGCCTGTGCAGCGGTCCTGCGCTATCAGTCACTCGAGGATTCATGGGCAAGCTCGCTAAAGGCCTGCAGCTCGTCCTGCAGGTTGGCACGCAATACCCAGGACCCCATCGTGATGCGCAACCCGGCCAGCAGGTCCTTGTCGAGTTCGTAGTGAGCAGGCGTCGCCGCAGCCAGTACCGAATCGAGCATGCGTTCCAGTGACTGGCGCGTAGCGTCATCCAGGGGGTAGGTGCTGGTCACCAGGATGCTGTCGCCTGTCTTGCCCGCAGCAGCGCGCAGCGCAGTCAATTGCCCGGGGGTCAAGGCGCCGAGTTCTTTCAAGAGCAGTGCGAGCAGGCGTTGTTCCAGTTCCGGTCCGGCGACAGCGGACAACAGCCTGGCGCAGAACTGTGCCCCCTGGTGCAGTGCAGTTACTTCGGCCTGCAGGCGGCTGGCCTCTGCCCTGCGCTGTTCGATGACCCGGACCTTCTTCTCCTCTCCGGCAAGCCGGCTCTTCAAGTCCTCCATGCGACGCGCCCGTTCGCTGCTGATATCCTTGTCCAGTGACGCATGTGCGGCCTGGCGTTCCTTTTCCCACTCGGCCAGCCGGTTCTCGTACTGACCCCTGAGTACCTCGGCATCCACCTGCAGGGTTTTGGCATCGCTCAGGGTCTTGTCGATGGCAGCGCGGCGGCGGGCAATCACGCCGAGCACCGGCTTGTAGAAAAAACGTTTCAAAATCCAGACCAGGATCAGAAAGTTGATGATCTCCAGCAGGAATGTGGACCAGTTCAGCTCCAAGGCACTCTTTCCCGTGGACTCGGTGGCAATGTCATCGCGGCATCGCCCTGTTATTTCAACAGGTATTCCAGCAGTGGATTGCGAAACAGCACGATGAGCACGATTACCAGCACGTAGATGGCCAGTGATTCGATCATGGCCAGACCGATAAACAGTGTGCGCATGATGGCGCGTTCGGCTTCCGGTTGCCGGGCCAGGGCCTCCAGGGCACTGCTGATGGCGCGGCCCATGGCGAAGGCGGGTAACAATACGCCGAGTGCAATGCCGAACACCGCGGCAACCGTGGTTGCTAGGGTAAAGGTGGATAGATCGGGCATGGACTACTCCTCGTTTTTTTCGTTGTATTTCTGTTGTGCAAGCTGCTGCGATTGTAACCCGCCGGCCACATAGATCAGTGCCAGCATGCCAAAAATATAGGCCTGTACCAGTGCCTCGATGATATGCAGCATGAGGATCGGTAGCGGAGCCAGAAAACCGGCCACCAGCAGGATCAGCAGCGCCGCCATTTCCAGGCTCATGATATTGCCGAACAGGCGCACCGCCAAAGCGATGGTACGGGTGATCTCGCTGATGATGTGAAAGGGCAGCAGCACAGGGCTCGGTGCGAGATAATGCCGCAGGTGCGCCTTAACACCCTGGATACGGATGCCGAACCAGTGCACCGAGAGAAACACCAGGATTGCCAGGGCAGCGGTGGCCGAGAGGTCACGCATCGGCGAATGCACCCCCGGTATCAGTCCACTCAGGTTGGCGATGACCAGGAATATCCAGAGGCTGCCAATGAAGGGCAGCAGCTGGTTCGCGTGGTCGGGCGCGACGCTGCGAATGGCCTCCTCTATGCTGCCGACGATGCCTTCGGCTGCCGTCTGTATCGGCCCCGGCTGCGTTTGCAGGCGGCGGGTGACCAGCCAGCCGAGCAGACCGATGACGGCGATGATTACCCAGCTGGTGACAATGGTACCGGTGACCTGCAGTGGCCCGAGTTGAAACACGGTTGCCAGCACGATGTCATTGTCGTCCATGTGTTACTCCCTGATCAGCAGGTAGACGTTGACTGCGCCGATGAACACGCCCAGTAACAGCATGCTCAGGGTCCAGCGTGTGGAGTAGCCCTCCACCAGACCATCCAGCCAGCGCCCAAGGTAGGCACCGCCGACCACAGGCAGCACGAATACCAGACCCAGTGTGCCGATATAGATGGTTTGTGAGAACAGGGTAGCGCGATCCTTTTCGGCCTGTTTCATGCGCCGCGCCTGCTGCTCCACCCGCTTGCGGAGTTGTTCATTGCTACTCATCCGGCAAGCCCGCTGTCATGCCCTGTTTCCCACAGCCGCCTGAGAACCTCCTGCTCCATAGTCTGCAGGCTTTTCTTCAATTGTTGTAATTCCTGTTCTTCCGCGAGCAGCTGCTGCTGCAAGGCACTGCTGATACGCTCATAGTTTTCATCCAGCAGGTAACGCCGGGTACTGAGTGATAATTGATTGTCATCAAAGTAAAGTGCGGCACCCGGCAGGGCCAGGTACTGCCAGGGGTCCTCGCCGACGCGAAAGCGCGCCAGCCCGAAGACCAGCGAGGTCATCATGCGCGCATGATTGGCGAGTATGCCGAAGCTGCCCGTGTCATCCTCGCCTGTAAAAGAGGTCACCTGCTCGATGCGCTGCGTACGGGTTGCATCCTGAAGGATCAGCGTGAAGGGTTTCATTACGGCGCTGTTGATATAGTGCCGCGCATATAGCAGCGATCCTCCGGCAGGTCATCGTAATGTCCACGCAGAAACGCCTCGCAGTCATCCAGGGTATGCCGCAGTGGCACCGCTACACCCTCGATACCGGTGTGGGCGGCGGTTACCGAAAATGGCTGGGTAAGATAGCGCTGCAGCTTGCGTGCACGCATGACAATGTGCCGGTCCTGCGCTGACAGTTCCTCAATACCAAGCATGGTGATGATGTCCTCGAGTTCGTGATAGCGTGCCAGGTGCTCGCGGACACCCTCTGCGATCGTATAGTGGCGGTCGCCGAGGGTGTGACGATCCATCAGTTTGCTGCCGGACTGTAATGGATCCACTGCCGGATAGATCCCCTTGCCGGCCTGTGCACGGGACAGGATTACCGTGGTGTCGAGATGGCTGAGGATGGCGCCCACGGCGGGGTCGGTCATGTCGTCGGCCGGAACATAGACTGCCTGTACCGAGGTAATGGCGCCTTCGCGCGTAGAGAGGATGCGTTCCTCGATCTCGGCCACCTCGGTATTGAGGGTCGGCTGGTAGCCGACGGTGGCGGGCATCCTTCCCAGTAAACTCGAGATCTCGCTGCCGGCCTGGACAAACCTGAAGATGTTATCCATGACGAACAGCACTTCCTTTTGCAGTGTGTCCCGCAGGTACTCGGCATAGGTCAGCGCGGACAGGCCGACTCTGAAACGCACCCCCGGCGATTCGTCCATCTGTCCAAAGATCATCAGGGTTTGTGGCATCACGCCGGCCCGCTGTATCTCGTGCCAGAGTTCGTGGCCCTCGCGGATGCGTTCGCCGACACCGGCGAATACCGACACCCCCTGATAGAGGGTGGCGATAGCGTGCATAAATTCCATGATGAGCACGGTCTTGCCGACACCGGCACCACCAAACAGACCGGTCTTGCCCCCCTTTACAAAGGGGCACAGCAGGTCAATCACCTTGATCCCGGTTTCCAGAATAGTGCCGACAGCAACGGTTTCGCTCAGCGCTGCCGGTCGATTGTGAATATTGCGAATGGCCGGGCCTGGCAAGGGTTTGCCGCCGTCCAGGGGTTCACCGAAGATATTCAACAAGCGCCCGAGACAGTCCGGGCTTACCGGCACGTGCAGCGGTGCGCCGCTATCATATACCGGTGTATCCCTGCGCAAGCCGGCGGTGCTGTGCAGCGTGATGGCGCGAACGTGGTGCTTGTCGAGATGCTGATGAACTTCGAACAGATACGTTTCATGCTTGATGAAAGCATACAACGCCTGGCGAAGGGGTGGCAGCCGGTCACAGGCAATGACCACCACCGGCCCGTGAACCCCGGTGATGGCACCGATGGGATCTTGCGTCGCCGTGGCACGCGCTGCTTCAAGCATGGCTGATTCCACATTCCATGCTAGCAGCATAGGCGAAAATGGCCAGACAATAAATTGCCGGGAATGCTTTAGATTTACTGGATACCCGGCAGTTAATGACTATATATCCCTGAAATAAACAAACGCCGGCCGCTGTTGCTGCAGGCGGCGAAAAATCCCGGGCAGCAACACGCTGCCCACGCACAGGGTCAGCACGCCAAGTGCCGCCAGCAGCAGGTTGGCGCGGTTGGCAAGCACGCTCATGCCGGCACCGTAGGTCAGCGCCGCAGTCAGGATGAAAACCCAGTTGAGCCAGTTCACGGCGGCAAACACCCGGCCCTTCTCGCTGGCCGTGGGACGCGCCTGGATGAAGGTCAGCAGCGGTACCGAGTAGAACCCCGAGGCGATACCCAGCAGGAAGCACAGGATAAAGGCGCCTGTCCGGGTTGCAAGTGCCGCCAGCGGAATGATGTGTGCGGCTTCCAGCAGTTCGGGAGACTGCTTCAACTGGTTGAAACGGTCGATATCCTCTGCCGTGGGATGATGTACAGGTAGCAGTGCAAAGACCGACAGGCAGGCGACCAGTGCAACCAGTGCCGGCACCACCAGTCCGATGCGCACCTTGCCGTGTGAGAGTCGCGCCACCAGCATGCTGCCGCAGGCAATACCCAGGGAGGTGGTCGCCACCAGCAGGCTGGTTGAAAAATTGGTCAGCCCGAGCTGGAAGCGTCCGTAGGCATTCACCGCTGTCAGCGTCACGCCACCGAGGAACCAGAACCATGAGTAGATCACCATGATGCGCATCATCAGGCCATCGCTCTGCCAGATCCTGAGCAGCGTGCGAATGTTGCTGGTAAATGACCTGGCCGAGATACGTCGCTGCGGGTCGCTTGGCGGATTTCTTGCAATGCCCAGTGAGGCCAGTGTTCCGAGCACGGCGATTGACACGGTCACCAGGCCGGCCATGTAGAGGCGCCCGGCGAACAGGTCGGCAAGCAGCCCCGCCAGCGCCACCCCGAAAATGATGGCAAGAAACGTGGTCATCTGCGTCATGCCGGTGGCCGTGGGGAGGTCACCGGGTCGCACCAGTTCCGGGATGCCGCCGTACTTGGGGGGGCCAAAAAACGCGCTCTGTGTTCCCAGTAAAAATACCACGGCGGCAAGCAGCCAGAGATAGAGCGATGGGTTGCCGGAATCCGCAGTGGCTGTGGACATCATCAAAAAGACGCCGACCCCCAGCAGTGCAATGATGATCTCGGCAAGTTTGCACACGACCATCAGGCGGCCCTTGCTGAGGCGGTCGGAGATATCGCCGGCAAGCCCTGAAAACAGCAGAAACGGCAGTGCGAACAGGAACTGCACCACAGCCTGGTATTCCACGCCTGCCATCAGGTAGCCAATGCCAAGCAGCAATACCAGTTGCTTGAAGACGTTGTCGTTGAAGGCGCCCAGTGCCTGTGTCCCCAGGAAACACAGGAAGGAGCGGTTTTTTACCGGCAGGGGCGGCAGGTTGGCGTGAGCTTGCGGGGCGTGTTCATGCACCATTCATCACTGCCCCCTGTTCGAATCCGGGGTAAAGGGCAGGATCGTTGCCGTCCTGTTTTCACCCTGGCCTTCACTCAGCCTGGCTTCATGGCTGTCCAGCGCCTTCGGGAATTCCCCCATCAGGCGGCGATGTGTTTCATGTCGTTCGGAGCCATAGTAAATGACCTCGATCGGTACCGGCTCGGTGAGCGAATCTCGCGGATGCTGTGCGATGAATGTCCATGCAAGCACGATCAGACGGCCACCGTGTCCGTTCTCGACGGCATAGCCAAGATTGTCGACGAAGATGATTTCATCGCTATCAATCACGGCCTGGAACTGCATCGATCGAACCGGCACAAAGACATGGGCCGTTGCGGCACGATTCAGCAGCAGCAGGCAGCGGTTAAAAAGCGGGGCGGGCAATGAGACCTGTTCCCGGGCGGTTTCCTTGCGGCGGAAAAAGATCTCTGAGGTACTGCTCATGGGCCCCCCCGTTTATGCCTGTCCCTCGTCGATACTATTGCGTATCGCTGCTTCAGCCATTCAACAGCTTGCCCGGAGGGGGTGTCGCGTCAGCCCTGACCAGCAGGTCTTCTTTAGAGACATCCCTGATTGCGGCAACAATTCCCGCGGCATCCAGACCGCATTCGGCCAGCTGCTGCTGGTGGTCGCCGTGGCTGATGTATACATCCGGGATTGCGAGGTTCAGGATGCGGTTGTCGGCACCTTCCGCCAGCAGTACCTCGTTGACAGCAGAACCGGCACCCCCCTGCAATGCATTCTCTTCAACGGTAACCAGCAGATGGTGACTGGCCGCCATGGCGATGATCATGTCGGTATCCAGTGGCTTTACGAAGCGCATATTGACGACCGTGGCATCGAGTTCTTCGGCCGCTGTGAGTGCCGCGGCGACCCGGCTGCCGAAGGCCAGGATGGCGACGTGCGAGCCGTGACGGCAGACAGCGGCCTTGCCAACTGGCAGTGGCAGCAGTGTCTTTGCCGGGGTGACGCCGGGTCCGGTACCACGCGGGTAGCGTACCGCGGCTGGCCCGTCGTATTGATAGGCCGTAGTCAGCATCTGGCGACACTCGTTATCATCGGCGGGCGCCATCACCACCATGTTGGGTATACAGCGCAGGAAACTCAGGTCAAACACCCCGGCGTGGGTTGCACCGTCGGCACCCACCAGGCCGGCGCGGTCAATGGCAAAGGTGACATCCAGGTTCTGCAATGCAACATCATGGATGAGTTGGTCATAGGCACGCTGCAGGAAGGTAGAATAAATGGCGACCACCGGTTTCATGCCTTCACAGGCCATACCGGCGGCGAAGGTGACGGCATGCTGCTCTGCGATGCCGACATCGAAATAGCGTTCCGGGAACTGTTCCGAGAATTCCACCAGTCCCGAACCCTCGCGCATCGCGGGAGTGATGCCCGCGAGTTTGCTGTCGACCCGCGCCATGTCGCAGAGCCACTCGCCGAACACACGG
>JBATFE010000214.1:0-11646 GCA_049664445.1 Gammaproteobacteria bacterium | reverse complement strand
CGGGATACTCGATTCCAACACCGTAACCGTGACCATTGATGTCACACCGGTCAACGATGCACCGACAATTGCGGCCGGACAGAACTTTAGCGTTGCCGAAGATGCGGCCAGCGGGGACAAGGTAGGCAAGCTTGTTGCCAGCGATCCCGATAGCGAGACACTGACCTATTCAATTATTCCTGCCAGCAACAGTGATGCCTTCACGATCAGCGCCGGCGAGAACGTCAGCATCCTTGCGCTTAACAGCGCCGATGGTAGCGGCGTATTTGCCATCAACAGCAGCACCGGCGAGATCACCGTTGCGGGACCACTCGACTTTGAATCGGTCAGTGTTTATACCCTCACGGTTGAAGTCTCCGATGGCATCACATCGAGCAGAGCAGACATCATCATCAATGTGACCGATGTTGATGAGGCACCGGTTATCGCAGTCGATGACACGGCAACCACACAGGGCGACCCTGTGCAGATCGGTGTCCTGAATAATGACCAGAACCTGGATGGTGGCGCGGTACAGATTACAAGCTTCACGCAACCGGCCAATGGCATCGTCACACTCAATGCTGACAGTACCTTCACCTATGACCCAAATACGGGCTTCTCGGGGAAGGATACCTTCAGCTATACGATTCAGGATCTCGGTGGCAACAGGACAACAGCCAGTGTGTTTGTCACGGTTGAGGCCCCATTAACCAGCCTGTCACTAACAGACGGCACACAAACCTCTGCCGGTGTCTATACGGTTGGCACAATTACTGAAAGCAGTCGCTATTCCGGCACTACAAGCCTGTCGGATGATCATGGCTCCAATGATCTTGAATATGTACGTGCCGCTGTAACAGAGCAGGACGCCCTGCTGGAGAATATCAACGCTCAGGAGGGCGGCAGCGGTGAAGTTGACCTGCTCGGAGAGGTAGTTGAACTGGCTTCAGTTGATCCTACGGTAACGCTGGAAGCGCCCGCTGCCGGTACCGAGGCAGAGGCCGAAGTCGCCCAGGAACTGTCTGAATCACTGCAACAGGAAGCCGAGCGATTCGAGCAGGATCGCAAGCAAATGATTGAAACACTGGAAGAGGTCTCTGACCTGTTGCGCTGTGGTTAGTTGTATAATGCCAACCTGTCAGCCAGCAGCTGCGGAACAAATAAAATCAATCGACAGTATGAATACGGATACACGCTGGACACGAGGGAGTTAAACGATGAATAGAGCAATCGCCGGCACGCTGTTGTTACTCTTTGCCCTCGTCTTTTCCAGTCTTGCACTGGCCATGGGCAAGGATGCACGCGTTGCGTTCGTTCGTGGCACGGTCACGGCAACTGACAAATCCATCAATGTGCCACGCCTGCTGCAACGCGACAGCCGCGTGGAAGTCGGTGAAGTCATCGACACGGGACCCAAAGGACTGGTGCAGCTTGTCTTTCCTGACAGCTCAATGCTCTATATCAAGGCCAACAGCAGTATAAAACTGGAAGCCTTCCACTTCTCTCCCGACGAACCCGAGAAGGATGCCGCCGTCACGGAAGTCATCAAGGGCAGCATGCGCGCCCTCACCGGGATCGTTGGCAAACGCAGCAAGGACAAGGTGCAATTCAAGACCAGGGTCTCGACGGTGGGTATCCGTGGTACCGCCATAGAAATCTGGCAGGACGGTGACGCGGTGACGGTCGATTTCGGCGATGTCGTCGTCGAGAATGCCGCAGGTGAAGTGAACCTGGGTGAAGGACAGAGCGCAAAAACCGTCTCCTCACAAAAGGTGGCCCTGGCCTTTGAATTTCAGCGGCCCTCCAGCGATGCCGCGGTTCTGGCCAGGGACCTTGTAGAGGCTGCCCCGGATGAGGTCGTTGCCAAGAGCGGTGAAGTCTGCAAGCAACTCAGCACGGAAGAGGCCCTGTTTCTGATGGGCATACAGGGTCAGGTACCCGGCTTCACACCCCGGGTCGCCACGGCAACGATCGAAGGACTGACGATATGCTTCCCGATTGACCAGATGGCCTTGCTGCTGACCACCTCGGTGATGATCTACCCGGACGAGGCACCGGCCTTCCTGCGCACGGCTGCCGATAGTGACGTGGATGTCGCCATCGCGCTGGAGGCCGTATTGCGTGGCATGGAAGATCCCAGCAAAGAGCAGCTCAACACACTGTTCAATAGCGCTGCCGATCTGGGACTGACGCCGGAGCAGGCCAAACAAGTGGTGCAGAACATCAAAGATACCGGCATCTGTCGCTAACACACTGTTTGTAAACACTCCCTGAACCTGTAACAAACGAAAACACACCATGGATAAAGCATGAAGATGAATATCAGTAAACTCGCTTCGACATGGGGAATGACCACACTGTTGCTGTGCGGCTGCGCGGTCACGCCCGAGGCACTGACCCCCGATGAGGTCCGGCAGGAGAGTGCTGCCGACCTGGATACCATGTTCATCGACCAGGAACCGGTTAGCGGACCGATCTCCCTGTACGAGGCCATCGCGCGCGCCGTGAAATACAATCTTGACCATCGCCTGAAAATGATGGAAGACACCCTCGCACGCAAGCAGCTTGACCTGATCAGGTACGACCAGTTGCCGGAACTGACGACCAGCGCAGGTTACTACTCCAGAGACAACTTCAGTGGCGGCACCAGTATTGCGCTGACAGGACCCGACAAGGGAAGCCAGTCACTGATTGCGTCTACCTCATCAGAGAAACAGGTCAGGGACGTGAACGGTATCCTTGTCTGGAACCTGCTGGATTTCGGTGTCAGTTATGTTCGTGCACAGCAACAGTCAAAAGAGGTACTGATCACCGAGGAACGCCGTCGCAAGGTGGTGCAGAATATCGTGCAGGATGTCCGCTATGCCTACTGGCGCGCCGTGAGTGCACAACATCTGCTGGACAAAATGGATGACCTGCTGGACCGTACCTATGCCGCCCTAAAGGACTCACGCCAGCTCGAGAAGCTGCGCCTGCAGGCCCCGATCCAGTCATTGAGCTACCAGAAGGCGTTGCTGGAAATCATCCAGGATATGTGGCTCTACCGCCGGGAGCTGGAAACCGCCAGGACAGAGCTCGCCGCACTCATGAATCTCAAGCCGGGCACACCCTACACCGTGGTTGATCCTGAAGGAGATCTGGCGCTGCCCGCAACCGACCGCTTTGGTACCCTGGACACACTGGAAGAACGGGCCCTGCTGAATCGCCCTGAACTGATGGAGGAGCGTTACCAGTTACAGATCAGTTCTATGGAAGTCAAGAAGGCGATGCTGGAGATGCTCCCGGGCCTGGAATTCAACCTCGGGGGTCGTTACAACAGCAATAAACTGCTGTGGGAGAATTCATGGACGGAGGCCGGCGTGAATATCTCATGGAACCTGTTCCAGATTTTCTCGGGTCCGGCAAACAAGCGGGTTGCCGAAACCCAGGTTGAGCTGGATAACGCCAGGCGCCTCGCGCTGAGCATGGCTGTCATTACCCAGGTACACCTGGCCTACCAGCGCTACCATATTGCGTTGAGCGATTTCGAAGTCACCAGGGATCTGGTGTCTGTCGAGAAGCGTATACAGCAACACATGGAGGCCGAACAGCGGGCCGCCGTGGAAAACGAGCTGGAAGTGATTCGCTCCATGGCCAGCAGCATGTCTGCCCAGATGCAGCATGACCTGGGCTATGCTGAAGTGCAGAATTCCATTGGCCGCATCCTCAATTCCGTCGGTGTTGACCCGTTACCGGGTGTTGATATAAACCAGGACGTGAGCACCCTGGCTGCGATTATCGAAAAACAGCTTAGTCAAAAGTCTCTATAAATCCGGCAGCATTCAGGATACCCCGCCGCAGACATCCTGCCTGCAATGCAGATAGCGCCTTGACGAGGCGTTGTCGTCCGGTCAAGGCGCTGACACGGGCGTCGATATACTGTATTACTGTGCAACAGGCTTCATAACGTCCACAGCAGGAAAGACCTATCAACATCAGGCCAGACATGCGCACCGTCATGTGCCACATAACCAGACACCTGTTACTGCTTTGCACACTGGCCTACGGCACGTGTGCACTGTCCCAGGACATGAGTGCCGACAACCCGACAGAGCGTATAAAGCCCATCCGCGCCCTGCTGACGCCGCTGGTCGAATCCACCCTTTCCAGCCAGATTGCCGGACGCATCGAGAAGATCACTGTACGCAACGGCGAACGATTCAACCAGGGTGATCACCTGATCGAATTCGACTGCACCATCCAGAAGGCACAGCTGCAGAAGGCACGATCGGAACTGCTTGCCATCAGCAAACGGCATGAAGCCAATCTGAAGCTCCTGGAATACAAGTCTATCGGTGATCTGGAGGTGGCCATTTCTGCCGCCGAGGTGGACAAGGCGAGGGCTGAATATGCACTGGTCAAGGCGCAGGTCAACATGTGCATCATCGAGGCACCCTTTAACGGCCGGGTCATCAAGCGCATCGCCGAACCCTACGAAAGCGTCAACCAGGGTGAGGCATTGATCGAGATTCTCGATGACAGTGAGCTCAAGGTTGAACTCTATGTCCCGTCCAGATGGCTCTCGTGGCTCAAACAGGACACGCAATTTACCGTCCACATTGACGAGACCGGCAAGACCTATCCGGCACGCATGACTGCACTCGGTGCCCGTGTCGATGCCGTCAGCCAGTCGATCGAGATCACGGCGGTTATCAGCGGTACTCATCCTGAACTGCTTTCCGGCATGAGTGGTGAAGCCCGTTTTGAGATTCCCGGACAGCCATGAATACACAGGCCCCGGACAGCAAGCTGCTGGGCCTCAGCACCCTGTTACAGCTCGAAAAGGATATTCGCCATGCCGGGGATATCGACAAGTTTAATTTCCTGGTTGTTAATGACGCCCGCCGCCTGATCGAATTCCACCAGGCCGTCCTCTGGAAACTGGAACCCCCCGCGCATAGCAGTGTGCAGGCAGTCTCGGGTCTTGCCGAGCTTGATCGCAATGCGCCCTATATCATCTGGCTGAAAAAGGTCTTTAAATACCTGCTCAGACAACCCGATGCACAGCAGGCACATACCGTCAGTCGTGACGCACTGCCCGCAGCACTGAATGACGGCTGGGCCGAATGGTCTCTCGGTCAATGCCTGTGGTGTCCCATACTCACACCCTCGGGAAAGCTGCTGGGTGGCCTGTGGCTCAACCGCAAGCGCACGTGGGAAACGGGCGAGATCAGTCTGCTGGAACACCTGTGCGATGCCTACGGACATGCCTGGTCCGCACTCATCGGTCATGATGAGAGCTGGCGTGAACGGCTCTCCCGGCGGTTGCGCACACGCCGGACACGCCGGGTCATTGCAGTAACCGTGGTTGCACTGATGTTCATGCCGGTCCACCAAACGGTACTGGCCCCGGCAGAGATACTCGCCTATCAGCCCGAGATCGTCAGCGCCCCGCTGGAAGGTGTCATCAAGACCTTCCACGTTGAACCCAACACAAGCGTTGCAGAGGGTGACCTGCTGTTCAGCATGGATGACACCACGCTGCGCAACCGCTACGAGATTGCCGGGAAGGCACTGGCTGTGACAGAGGCGAACTACATGCGCGCCGCGCAGAAGTCATTCACGGATGATGAAAGCAAGGCCGAGCTGGCGCTGTTGAATGCGCGTGTCGAGGAAAAATCGGCGGAAGTCCGCTACACGGCGGAATTGCTGGAAAGGATCCACGTACGTGCTGAGCATAGCGGCATTGCCGTGTTTTCCGATGCCAACGACTGGCTGGGGAAACCGGTCGTAGTCGGCGAAAAGGTACTGATACTGGCCAACCCCGAGGCAGCCGAAATACAGATTCAGCTGCCGGTGGATGATGCCATCAACCTGGAGCCGGGTGCCAGGGTGCGCATGTTCCTGAATATCGACCCGACTCACCCGCTGGATGCGCAGCTGCGCCAGACCAGCTACGAGGCCGAAGTCACACCCGACGATATCCTTGCCTTTCGTCTGAAGGCCTCTTTTGAGGAAGGCACGCCGTTACCCCGCATCGGACTCAAGGGTACCGCAAAAATCTATGGCAACAGGGTGTCGCTGTTTTACTACCTGATGCGCAGACCCATCAGTGCAGTGCGCCAGACGCTGGGTCTCTGACATGGCAACAGCGCAGACAATCAACCTGCAGGCACCCGGCACCCCCGGCAGCTTCGCCCTTCCACCACTGCGCCAGGATATTCATCTCTACCCGGGTCCACGGAAACAGGACGGCTCACCCACCTGGTCACTGCATGACCCGGTGAACAACCGTTTCTTCCGCATTGGCTGGCTTGAATTCGAGCTGCTGTCGCGCTGGCAGTCAGGTGATGCAGAAACACTGCTACAACAGGTCAATAACGCCACAACACTGCATGCCAATAGTTCACATCTCATGGAGCTGGTCGACTTCCTGAAGACCAACCAGCTGCTTCAGGTCCGCGGCAAGCAGGCCATCAATGACCTCTATGAAAAGGCGCTGAAAGGTCGCAAGCATCTAGCCAGCTGGCTGCTGCAGAATTACCTGTTTCTGCGTATCCCGCTGCTGCGACCGGACCGTTTTCTCACCCGCACCCTGCCCTGGATCCGCTTTGTCTATAGCCGTGGCTTTGCCCTGACACTGATAGCCACAACCTTGCTGGGGCTGTACCTGGTCACACGCCAGTGGGAATCCTTCCAGCAGACGTTCCTTTATTTTTTCTCAATCGAGGGCCTGCTGCTGTTTGCGGCCGCCATCTTCTTTGCCAAGGTGGTACATGAACTCGGGCATGCATACACGGCAAAACGTTACGGCATCAGGGTCCCGACCATGGGTCTCGCCCTGCTGGTTCTCTGGCCGGTACTCTACACCGACACCAGTGAGGCCTGGAAACTCCCGGATCGTCGCCAGCGTCTTGCGATTGCCGCTGCCGGTATGGCAGCAGAACTGGCCCTCGCCGCCATTGCCACATTGCTGTGGAGTTTCCTTCCCGATGGCCCGCTACGGGCAGCGATCTTCATGATCGCGACCACCTCCTGGGTGATTACGCTGTTCATCAACCTGAATCCGTTCCTGCGCTTTGACGGCTACTATCTGCTCTCCGACTTTCTTGAAGTACAGAACCTGCAGGACCGCTCGTTTGCACTGGGGAAATGGAAACTGCGTCGGTGGATACTGGGCATCAATGACCCGCCACCCGATGACTTCACCGCACGGCAGCGCACATTCATCATCGCCTATGCCTACAGTGTCTGGATCTACCGTTTCTTCCTGTTTCTCGGTATCGCCCTGCTCGTCTATTTCTTCTTCTTCAAGGTTGCAGGCATCTTCCTCATGGTTACCGAGGTGGCCTGGTTCATCGCCCGGCCGGTCTACCGGGAATTGCGCGTCTGGTATGACATGCGCGACGGGATCCGCTGGAATCGCCATACCGTGATCAGCCTGATGCTGGTGTTGTTGCTTTCATTTGCACTCATCTATCCCCTCAGTACGACGGTACGGGTACCGGCCGTCCTCAAGTACGCCACCTATACACAGATACACGCCCCGAACCCGGCACGCGTGCAGGACGTGTACATCAGCAAAGGTGAGCGCGTAGAGAGCGGGCAACGCCTGATAACGCTGGTGTCACCGGAGCTTGATTACAACGAGGAACAGGCGCAGCTGCGGGTGATCACCCTGAAAGAGCACATGCTCCGCCAGAGCGCCAATATCAATCTGCTGGAGACACAACAGGTCGTAGAGCAGCAACTGGTCGAGGCAATGACAGAGCTGGATGGCTTTCGGCGCGAACAGGCCCAGTTGCAGGTCACTGCGCCCTATTCCGCTACGGTTATCCAGTGGGATCCGGATGTACACCCTGGACGCTGGGTCAATGAAAACCTGCGTCTGGGTCTGCTGGTTGATGAAAACACCGCTGCCATACAGGGCTATGTCGAGGAGAAGGATGTCGGGCGTCTGACAGTCGGGCGTGATGGCCGTTTTTATCCGGACAACCTCGATCAGCAACCGCTCGATGTCCAGCTCATGTCCATCGACCAGGTGAATGCCAGCTCGCTGGAGGAACCGTACCTGGCCTCGGTGTATGATGGACCAGTACCGGTCAACCGTGCAGACAGCGGTGAACTCATCAGCGACAGCAGCCTGTTTCGTCTGCATCTGGCACTGCAGTCAACCCTGTCCGGCGTGCCGCAAATCACGCGCGGCACCGTGTTGCTGGATGGCGAACCTGAAAGCCTGCTGCAGCGTATCTGGAGGTTCATCAGTGCGGTGCTGGTGAGGGAAAGCGGATTTTGAATAGGGTACTATGGTTAACCGCGTTAGCCGCTTGTTTTAGATCATCTGTGTCGGGAGAGCCCTGATGAAATCGTCAATACTTGCACTTGTGCTGATCAGCGCCCTGTCGACACAGGCTGTTCCAGCCGCCGCACCGGCAGGCTTTCAACAGGTACCGGAACCGGCGACGCTGCCCGACCCGGCCAGGATGCAGGTAATCGATTTCTTCTGGTATGGATGCCCCTACTGCAATCTCTTTGAGCCGGAACTTGAAAGCTGGCTGGCCAGCAAACCTGACAATGTGGACTTCATACGCATACCGGCAGTCATAAGGCCCGGCTGGTCAAACCTCGCACGTGCCTTCTACACAGCCGAAGCCCTGGGGATAGAGGAGGAATTTCATGCGCGGATGTTTGCGGCCATCCATATGCAGGATCGGGACCTGGATGACCTGGACGCACTGGCAGCTATCTTTAGCGAACAGGGAATTGATCGTGACCGGTTTGAGGAAGTCTTCAACTCGGAAGAAGTAAACCGCAAGGTTCAGGAAGCAGGCATGCTAACCCGTCGCTACGGCATCGATAGCGTTCCGGCCATCGTGGTCAATGGCCGCTACCGCACCAACCCGGTACTGGCAGGTGGAGCCAGCCGGATACTGGACGCCGTCAACGCGTTAATAACGCCTCGACAGAAACAGACTGAAGAACCCTAGACAGGGTTGTAACCTGAATTTTATCTGCGAGAGGGTATCTGCTGCTGACTATCAGGTGCGGTACTCCGCATTGATCTTCACATAATCATAGGACAGGTCACAGGTCCAGATATGTTCGGTACAGTCACCGCGGTTGAGATCCACCCTGATCGTTATTTCTTCCTTGTCCATCACCTGCTGTCCGGCTGCCTCGGTGTAATCTGGCGCACGTCCGCCGTCACGAACAATACAGACATCACCAAGGTAGAGCTGCACATTATCCAGATCCAGTTTGCTTACACCGGCGCGACCAACTGCGGCCAGTATCCGCCCCCAGTTCGGATCACCGGCAAACAGTGCAGTTTTTACCAGGGGTGAATGGGCAATCGTATAGGCGACATCCAGGCATTCATCGCTGCTGCGGCCACCGTCAACCACAACCGTGACAAAACGAGTGGCCCCTTCACCATCCCTGACAATTGCCTGTGCCAGCAGGATGCAGACGTCGGTCACTGCGCTGCAGAACGGTTCGTAATTCAGGCCATTTTTCTCGATTGCAGGGGCGGCATTTTTGCCGGTTGCCACCAGCACACAGGCATCATTGGTTGAGGTATCACCGTCGACGGTAATGCGATTGAAGGATTTTTCTGTGGCAGCCAGCAGGCAGTCCTGCAACACCTTGGGCTCAACGGCTGCATCCGTGGCAATGAATGCCAGCATCGTCGCCATATCCGGCCGTATCATGCCGGCACCCTTGGCGATACCGGTTATTGTGACTGACTGCCGGTCCAGCACTATCCTTTTTGATACAGCCTTCGCAACCGTGTCCGTCGTCAGGATAGCGGTTGCTGCCGCAGCCCAGCCATTCTCATCAAGCCTTTCCAGAGCCATCGGCAGACCTGACTGTATTTTTCCGGCTGGCAACGGCTCACCGATCACGCCAGTGGAGAACGGCAGTACGGCCTGTGCCGGACAGCCGGCCCGCCCTGCCAGGGCGGCACAGCACTGCCTGGCATCCCGTATCCCCGCATCGCCGGTACCGGCATTGGCATTACCGGTGTTGACCAGCAGGTATGCCGGTTGTTGCCGGGCCAGATGCTCACGCGCAACAATCACAGGGGCGGCACAAAAGGCATTCTGCGTAAAGACAGCCGCCGTGTTCGACCCGGCAGCCATCTCCATTACAACGAGATCCGGGCGCCCGGGGGTTTTGATGCCGGCTGAGGTAGTGCCCAGGCGGAACCCGGCAACGGGATGCAAATCGGCCGGCGGGTTACTCAAGTCAACTTGCCATGGCACTGCTTGTATTTCTTGCCGGAACCACAGGGACATGGCTCGTTGCGGCCGATCTTGCGGCCTTCACGGGTAAACGGCTTATGCTGCTCTGCGTCGGCACTCTCCGGCGCCTCGCCCATGGCGTTCGCCTCGTCATGCTGATACTTGACCTGTGACTGACTGCGGCGTTGTTGCTCAACCGCCTCGACATCGGCCTGGGCACGGACCTGGACTTTCGACAGCACACCGATGACCTCATGCTTGATACGCTCAAGCATGTCTGAAAACATGGCGAAGCCTTCCTTTTTATATTCCTGCTTGGGATCTTTCTGTCCATAGCCACGCAGGCCGATGCCCTGCCGCAGGTAATCCATCGCAGCAAGATGTTCTTTCCAGGCACTATCCAGTATCTGCAGCATGACGGCTTTTTCGAAATGCCTGAGCACTTCCGCACCTGACTGTTTTTCCTTCTCCTTGTAGGCGGCAACCATTGCTTCCAGGATCCGATCGCGCAGTGTTTCCTCGTGCAGTTCGTGGTCTTCATCCAGCCATTTTTGCAGCGGCAGTTGCAGCGCATATTCCTGGACCAGGGTTTCTTCCAGACCGGGCACATCCCACTGCTCATCGAGTGAACCCGGTGGTATGTACTGGCTGATCAGAGAGTTGACGACATCTTCACGGACAGCATCAATGATGTCGGTGATGTCATCGGATTCCATCAGTTCGTTACGCTGCTCATAGACCACGGTTCGCTGGTCATTGGCGACGTCGTCATACTGCAGCAAGGTCTTTCGCAGGTTGTAATTGTGCTGCTCAACCTTGCGTTGTGCATTCTCGATCGCCTTCGACACCCACGGATGCTCAATGGCCTCGCCTTGCTCCATGCCCAGTTTCTGCATCAGCCCCGCCACCCGGTCGGATGCAAAGATACGCATCAGGTTATCCTTCAGCGACAGGTAGAAACGGCTGGAACCCGGATCACCCTGACGCCCGGCACGACCGCGCAGCTGGTTGTCCACGCGCCGCGATTCATGCCGCTCCGTACCCACGATATGCAACCCGCCGGCCGCTATCACTGCAGCATGGCGTTTCTTCCACTCTTCACTATGTTTCCTGACGGTTTCTTCATCGGGGTTCTCGAGGCTGTCGATTTCAACCTGCAGGTTACCACCCAGCACGATATCCGTGCCGCGACCGGCCATGTTGGTGGCAATGGTAATCGTACCGGGCTGCCCGGCCTGGGCAACGATGTGCGCCTCTCTTTCATGCTGCTTGGCATTCAGGACAGCATGCTTGATACCTGCCTTCTTCAACAGATTTGACAGATATTCGGACGTATCAACGGATGCCGTTCCCACAAGCACCGGCTGGCCGCGTTTTTGACAATCACGCACATCATCCATGATGGCATCAAACTTCTCCTCCATGCTGAGATACACAAGGT
>JBATFE010000213.1:0-2810 GCA_049664445.1 Gammaproteobacteria bacterium | reverse complement strand
AATCAACAGCCGTCAGTGTACGGTAGGTATCCTCCGAGAAGTCCTCGTGGCCTGGCGTATCGAGCAGGTTGATAATGGCATCACCATAGGGGAACTGCATGACTGATGACGTCACCGAGATACCGCGTTGTTTTTCCAGCTCCATCCAGTCGGACGTCGCATGCCGTGCAGCCTTGCGGCCTTTCACCGTTCCGGCCAGCTGGATTGCACCACCAAACAACAACAGCTTTTCTGTCAGCGTGGTCTTGCCCGCATCCGGGTGGGAAATAATGGCAAAGGTGCGGCGTCGCGCAGTCTCGTGTCTGATATCACTCATATGTTGCAGGGAGGTTGTAAATCTGAAAGGCGCGTATTCTACCCGATAGCAGGTAAAACGTCGTCAGGGAGTCTGCCGGACTCCTAAAGTACTCGCGCAAGAATCAAGGCATCTTCACGGCCGTCACCGGCCGGGTAATAGTCACGCCGGTTCCCCAGTTCGTTGAATCCCTCGTCCTCATAGAGTGCGCGTGCCGTGGTGTTTGAGGGACGGACTTCCAGAAAAATCACTTCAGCTTCATGCCGTCGTGCAACAGACACCAGGTGGCGTAGCAATTTCCGGCCAATACCCTGCTGACGGGATTCCGGACGTACGCAGATATTAAGCAGGTGTGACTCGCCGACGGCAACACTGAGAATGCCATAGGCCTCGATAATACCACGCCGACCGCACACCCAGCAGCTGTAACCCGCTTGCAGGCAATCGCCAAAAATCACCTGCGTCCAGGGATGCGGGTAACTCTGACGTTCGATTTCAAGGACTTGCAGCAGGTCTTCCACCTGCAGTGGCCTGATTTCCAGGGCGGGCTCTTTTAATATGGCGCTCATAGTTGGTCATGTGCCTGTTTATTCAGCAAGCTGCTGGCTGTACACAGCCCGTGCAAACTGCAGGTCTTGCCACACTTTGCGCTTTTCCAGGGGCGTGCGCAACAGGTAGGCCGGGTGATAGGTCACAACCAGAGGAATCCTGCTGTCACCGTAGTAATGCACCCTTCCCCGCAGGCGCCCTAGCTGCGTCGTCGTTTGCAGCAGGCCATGTGCAGCAATACGGCCAACAGCCAGTATCAGCTTCGGTTGTATCAGTTCAATCTGCCGTTGCAGGTAGGGCTGACAGCATCTGATTTCGTCTGCCGATGGATCACGATTGGCCGGTGGACGGCACTTCAGAATATTGGCGATGAATACGTCGGCGCGCCGGTATCCGGCTGCAAACAATATTTCGTCCAACAGCTTTCCGGCGCGGCCGACAAAAGGCTCACCCCGTCTATCTTCTTCTGCGCCCGGCGCTTCGCCGATAATCATCCAGTCTGCGTTTCGATCACCCGTGCCGAACACGGTTTGGGTACGGCCCTCGTGTAATGCACAGCGTGTACAGACTGATATCTGTTTTTCAAGTACCTGCCACGCAGACAGACTATCAGCAGGCAGCTGTTCAGGCGCTGGCTCGACTTCCGCAGTGGCTGCATCACTGTTGCGTGCCACCCATTGCTGGATACCCATCGCCTTCAGATATTCATGTCGCAATTCGCTGTTCATGGTTGCTGTTTTCAGACATCACCCAGTTGCGGGTGGGCGCGGGATTCCGGCTGGATTATCTTGTTAACTGCATTGATATAGGCCTTTGCAGATGCAATGACAATATCCGTATCGGCCCCCTGCCCGTTGACAATGCGCCCGTCCAGTTTCAGCCGCACCGTCACCTCGCCCTGTGAGTCCGTACCGCTGGTGATATTGCTGACGGAATAAAGCTCCAGCTCGGTACCGCTGTTCACCAGCGCTTCAATCGCCTTGAAAGAAGCATCTACCGGTCCACTGCCTGAACAGGACACCTGCTTTTCCTCGCCATCCAGCCACAGGATAACATCGGCATGGGGTGTTTCCCCGGTTTCTGAACACACCTTGAGGGAAACCAGCTTGAGCCACTCATTCCCCGACTCCTGCCCGGTCTCGGTCACCAGTGCCTGCAGGTCTTCATCGAAAATCTCGTGCTTTTTGTCAGCCAGGTCCTTGAAGCGCGAGAAGGCATTATTGAGCTCTTCCTCGGAGTCGAATTCGATACCCAGATCCTTGAGACGTGTTCGGAATGCATTCCGGCCGGAATGCTTGCCGAGCACGATCCGGTTTGCCGCCCAGCCGACATCCTGCGCACGCATGATTTCGTAGGTCTCGCGGCTTTTGAGCACGCCGTCCTGGTGTATTCCCGATTCGTGCGCGAATGCATTGGCACCGACAATGGCCTTGTTGGGCTGTACGGCAAATCCCGTGATGCCCGATACCAGGCGGGAACAGGTCATGATCTGCGTAGTATCGAGGTCGGTCTTGCAGGGAAAAATATCCTGGCGAGTCTGCACGGACATCACCACCTCTTCCAGCGCGGCATTACCGGCACGCTCACCCAGGCCATTGATGGTGCATTCGACCTGGCGCGCACCATTCAGCACGGCGGACAGGGAATTCCCCACGGCAAGCCCGAGGTCATTATGACAGTGCACGGAGAAAACCGCCTTGTCTGAATTGGGTACCCGTTCGATCAGGGTGCGTATCAATTCACCGAACTGGTGCGGCAGGTTGTAGCCCACCGTATCCGGGATGTTGACTGTATTTGCACCGGCTTCGATGACGGCTTCCAGAACACGACACAGGAAGTCGGTTTCTGAACGACCGGCATCCTCGGGGGAAAACTCGACATCATCGGTATACTGCCGTGCCCGTTTTACCGCGCGTACCGCCTGCTCAATCACCTGTTGCGGCTCCATGCGCAACTTCATCTTCAT
>JBATFE010000212.1:0-2134 GCA_049664445.1 Gammaproteobacteria bacterium | reverse complement strand
GTAGAGTTATGGCTCTCAGTCCTCCAGCCGCGATCCGTCCTTCTCGACTTACGAATTGAAGGTCCACTCCTGTTAAGGGTTCATCGGATGCCTGCCCTCAGTCGCAGGTCTACAGGTAGTCACCGAGGTTCAGTGGGCAGGCGTCGGATAAGCCCCGAGGGAGGAAACCGCGGGATGCTTCGCGGTGGGCGGGGTGGACCACATGGCTATGGGGATTTGAATCGCCCCTCGGTGGCATGAGGTATCGATAAGGTCGGTCATCCGGATAACGCCATCGTTGAGATGGTCGGTGGTAGCCGCGTCACGCCGGATTCGATGCCTGCCTCTCACGCGGAAATGCACGTCACGGCGGCATAAGGCACAGGCTGCCCTTATCGGCGCTGGCAGATAACGATAGAGACAGTCAACGCTGTAGGCACGCATCGTCATGCGGCACCTCGCAGCTGGGGTGGCGCACGGATCGGTTGTCCGCGCGTAAAGGTCTCGATGATGATCATCGGTGCGCCACAGTCGGGGCAGACGTAGGTCGGCTGTCCGGACTCGGCCACGCTATCGCCAGTGCTTGCTCCATCATCGGCATCAGGCGGTACGTTCAGTAGTCCCCGTGCCCGGGCCAGATTTTCCCTGCGCCCGGCATTGGCGATCAGGCCGTAGTGGCGGATGCGGTGAAAGCCACTGGGCAGGACATGCAGCAGGAAACGGCGGATAAATTCATCCACGCTGAGCGTCATGGTCTTGTGCTTGGTCTTGTGCGAGAGCACACGCACCGGTAGAAAGAAACCCGGTCTACAGGCGACCCAGCGTTGCCCGTCAGGTGATAGCCCGCCACCAGGGACGATCCCATGGACATGCGGATGGTGGGTCAGCGCCGAGCCCCAGGTGTGCAGGACCAGGGTCAGCCCGATGCGGGCACCCAGGTGCTTCGGGTCTGCGGCGATGGTGCGCAGGGTCTCGGCCGCGACCTGAAACAGCAGGGCGTAGGTCACCGCTTTATTGTGATAGGCGATCGCACTGATCGGTGCCGGTAGGGTGAAGACGACGTGATAGTAGTCGACCGGCAGCAGGTCGACCTGACGGGCCTCGAGCCAGCGTCGGGCGGCACTGGCCTGGCATTTCGGGCAATGGCGGTTACGGCAGGAGTTGTAGGCGATCTGGGCATGCTCACAGGCGAGACACTGCAGCACGTGGCCGCCCAGCGCCGCACTGCGGCACTGCTCGATCGCCGACATGACCTTGTACTGGCCCAGGCTGAGATGCCCGTGCTGAGCCTGTCGCCAGGCCGGCCCATGGGCACGGAATATGTCCGCGACCTCCAGGGGAGGACGAGACACGCCCGCGACTTAACCGGACGGCCGGATCTCCAGATACTCCAGCGGGCCCTTGACCTCACGTAAGCGCTTGGCCGCGACCTGGCTGTAACGGGCGGTATTCTCGAGCTTCTGGTGCCCAAGCAGCACCTGGATCACGCGGATATCCTCGTGGTGCTCCAGCAGATGCGTGGCAAAGGCGTGACGCAGCGAATGCAGCGACACCGCCTTGTCGATCTCGGCAGCCTTGCGCGCAAAGTGGAAGGCTCGGTTGAGCTGGCGTGTCGATAAGGGATTCACGGGGTTTTGTCCCGGAAACAACCAGCCGCCGGGTAGTAGCTGCCGATGCACCTGGGCATGTCGCCACCAGGCGCGTAACAACTCGAGCAATGTAGGCGAGAGCATCGCATAGCGATCCCGTTTACCCTTGCCCTGCTCGACGCGAATGACCATGCGCTCGCTGTCGATGTCACTGGTGGTGAGATGAACGACCTCGTTGGCACGCAGGCCTGCACCATAGGCTACTCCCAGGGCGGCCTGGTACTTGGGACCGCCGGCTGCTTGCAGCAGGCGGGTCACCTCCTCGAGACTCAAGATGACCGGCAACTTGCGTGGCTCGGACACGTGGTTCATCTTCGTCATCACCTCGGGGTGTTCGAGGGTGGTTTCGAAGAAAAACGTCAATCCTGAGGTGGTGGCGTTCAGGCTTCCACTCGAAATCCCCTGTTCGACCAGGTGCAGCTGATACCGCCGTAAATCCTCGGCATTCGCCGTATCGGGCGCGCGACCCAGAAACCCGGCGAAACGCCGCACCGCGCGGATATAGC
>JBATFE010000211.1:0-2802 GCA_049664445.1 Gammaproteobacteria bacterium | reverse complement strand
CGCTTACACCTGTTTGAGGAGGCCTCAGGCAGCTTTCGGCCTTAAAGACATGATCGGCTCCAAGGCCATGAAAGGGATGCATGTTCTTCTGTACCAAGTTGTTGTTTTATTCAATAACTCGACGCTTATACAATAACTCGACGCTTATACTGGTGCTGGGCATCCTTCCATCTGAATGACCGCATATCCTTGAGTGTGTATGGAACTTTGCTGTTCGGGAGTGGCGGCCTCGGAATGGCAATAACGGCACTGCTCCTGCGATACTGCCTCTGGCTCGATTGCGATGCTGCGCAGCCACTGCAGGGCATAATGATTCGCAAGGTCTTCAGCCGAACCAGTGGGCAGCAGGATGTCGAAATGCATGCGCTGGCCGTCGGCCAACAGCACATGGGTGTCAAATACATCGATTTTCATGGTACTTGTTCCTGAAAAAGGATGGCGGCCACGTGCACAACAATTAAGAACAGGTACGCTGTGACACGCGGCCGACCAGGGACAGTTATATGTACAGGCGTGTTCAGCCATACGTAAGAGCACCAGTTCCGGCTGAACCATGGCCTGCCTCAATCCCTCAGGGTGCTGAAGGTGTAGTCCTGATCCTTCTGCGGCGCATGGCAAGCAAAGCAGGCAGAAGCTGCGTTCTCGCCGACGACCCGATTGGACCGGTCGCCTGCGCCGAAGCCTTCGAAGCCCCAGCCGCCGGTGTCCCTGTAACTCTTCGAATCCTTGTGCATGACGCCTACCACCTTCCGAGCGCCTTCAGTGACGGCGTTTCCATCGTGCACAGCTTCGAGCAGGTCAAAGATGATCACGGATCCATCGGGAAATGTCCCTTTCCGATAACCCTTCATCGCCTTGTCGTTGGCATAGAGATGATGAATGCCCCCGAATGAGCCGTACAATGGGTGACCTTCCTCGATCACCATGCTCTTCACATGATGCCAGTCGCGGTATCCCTCCGGGTACGGTACCTGCGGATCAGCGGCCAGTACGGTTGTCGATGTAGCCGCGCAAAGTGCGGCCAGGATAAGTTGTCTCATTGACTTTCTCCCTTATTTCAAATCGGTAATGGCTGCGCCGAAGTTGATGTGAAACGGTTGTCCTCCGATGACCAGCGCGGGTACCGACGTCACCCCGACCGATTCGGCTTCACCGATACGCGATTTGCTCTCGCCCAGATGCACGACCTCAATGTCGAAACGCGCAGAATCGATGGCTTCGGCGACCTGCTGCTCGGCAGCGACACAGGCGGGGCAACCGGCGTGATAGAAAATGGCTCGTTCTTTCATGTAAGGACTCCTAACTATATGGTTTAGTAAAAAACCCGTTTACTGGGAACGGGGGATAATAACCGCCGTCAGGCGGCGGATTCATGCTCCGGGCAATCGACTCGCAGGTGCCGTTCGGCCATCGGTGCGCCGACGAACGCACAGAAATGCGGTGTGCTCGTGCCCGGCGCGACGTTCTCGCGGAAATGTCGGCAGGTCACACAGGTGCGCTGCGGCGCGATCAATTGGCGCTGCTGCAATTGCCGGATCATCTTGAGCACCAATGCGAGCAGTAATTCCTGCTCGGTGTCTGACAGGCCTTCAACAACCGGTCTAAAGCTGGCTGGCCATTCTCGAGCAATTCTTCCACCCTTCGCTGTTGCTTTTAACGCAATAGCCCGACCATCGGTAGTATCTGCCTGTTTGCGCAACATAGACTTGTTTTCCAGAGTGGTTACTGCATCACTGGCCGTAGCCTTCCGGATCCCGGCGTGCGCGGCTGCCGCTGTCAGTCGTATGCCTTCAGGCCTGCTTGCAACGAATCGCAATATGTCGGCCTGAGTGGGTGACAAGCCGGCTGATTCGGCTGCCTGCCAATCCAGTTGTCGGGCGACTGCCGCCAACCGGGTCAGACCATCCGCCAGTCGCTGATCAAGTGGTTCTGTGATTTTGTCGAATCGCATGGTTAGTAATCCTAACTATAAATTCTATTTTGTCAAGCACCGATTGTAATCACTTAACCGGGGGCCAAGGTGTATGTTCTGATCACAAAGATAACAACGAAGCGATGCACGGATTCAATCGAAGAGCATCACCACCAAATTTCGGGGTAACGCCGGGTGGATGACAGATTATTGATGATTAATGCGACCATCAGCATAATGACGGGACCCAGTGTGGCGGGCACCAAAACGTACGTATAGCCGACGGCGTGAATCTGGTCGGAACCGATGACTGCTATCAAAGCGGTGGCGCCACCGGGCGGATGCAATGTGCGGGTCAGGTGCATTACAGCAATGGCTGTGGCTACGGCTACTGCGGATGCCAGCCAGGGATCGGCGTGAAAAAGCTTCCAGGCTGTCACTCCGATGACCGCAGAAACCACATGCCCACCCACGAGATTGCGCGGTTGGGCCAGGGGGCTGCGCACAGCACCATAGGCCAATACCGCCGAAGCGCCAAAAGAGCCGATCAGCATGGTGAGATCCTGACCTTCGAACCACAGGTGATTGATCCACGCCACCGCAAGAATCCCGAGGAATCCACCGAGCCACGACCAGATAACTTCGCTGGTGCTGACTCGAGGTGGGCTACCACGGGTCGTGCCGCGCATCTTCTTGAAATATTCTTTCAATGTCATAATAGGGCTTCCAGGTGATGGGCCTTGATGAAGTCCTTTCGCAGCAACAATCCTTTCAGGTGCCCCTCGTCATCGACCACTGGCATACTGCGGCCTTCATGCCGGTGAAAGGCATGGAGGATTTCGCGGAAGCCGGCCTGTTCCGCAATCGTGATCGCCGGTGCTGTCATGGCT
>JBATFE010000210.1:0-17875 GCA_049664445.1 Gammaproteobacteria bacterium | reverse complement strand
GCGCTGCTGGAGCGCTACATAGGCTGGTTGCGCTGGTCGTTGCACAACCGCTATTTTGTGTCGCTGGTGACCATTGCCGTGTTGATCATTACGATCATCTACGCGGCAACACGCATCCCTTTCCAGTTGTTCGACAATGTCGATGTCGGTCAGTTCTTTATCAATGCGGAAGCGCCACAGACCTACAGCCTCGAGGATACCGCCGAACTGGCCGCGCAAATGGAACGTGTCGTGCTGGAGTCGCTCGATGCTGACGAGCTCAGCACGCTGCTGACCAATGTGGGTGTGAGCTTCATCGACTTCAACCGCTTCGAGATCGGCAGCCACTATATACAGCTGGTGGTTGACCTGCAGAAGGCGAAGCCGGAAGGCTTTATCGAGCGCTTCATCTCGCCGCTGGTGAGCCTGGATTTCGCCTGGGAAGGGACGCGCGTGCGCCCGACCGAGGACATTATCAATGAACTGCGCGAAAAGCTGCAGACAATAACGGCTATCAGCCGCATCGCCATCCAGCGGCCGCAGGGCGGTCCGGCCGGCGCGGATATCGAAGTGGGTGTGAGCGGCCCGGATGTGAACGTGTTGCGCGAGCAGGCGACGCGCATGCTCGAGTACCTGCAGCGCCTGCCCGGGGTACATGATGTGCGCCAGAACCTCGAGAGTGGCAAGCTCGAGTACCAGTATTCCCTGAATGACCGGGGCAGGGAACTCGGTATCAAGCAGAGTGATCTCGCCGATGCGGTGCGTACCGGTTTTCTCGGTGTCGAGGCCGTGCAGGTCACGCTCGGCAACAAGCGTGCGCCGGTGCGCGTGATCTATCCGGAGACCATTCGTCGTACCAGCGACCTGAAACGCCTGCCCATCGTGCTGGATGACGGCCGGCTGGTGTATCTCGGCGATGTAGCCGAGATAACCGCCGGGCGCGCCATGAACACCATCAGCCGGCGCGACAACCAGCGTCTCGGTCTGGTGACGGCCGAGGTGGACAGCCAGGTCACCACGCCGCTGGAGGTCACCGAGTTGCTGCGTGCCGAATTCGCCGATCTGGAAACCGTGCTGCCGGGGTACGTGCTGGTATTCCTGGGAGAGAAGAAGGATGCATCCGAGTCTTTCAGCGGCATGCGCAATGCCCTGCTGATTTCCGCTGCCATCATCTTCTTTATCCTGGCTGCACTGTTCCGTTCCATGCTGGATCCGCTGATCGTCATGTTTGCCATTCCCTTTGGCATCATCGGCGTGGTCTTCGGTCACATGCTGTTTGGCTATCATCTGCAGTTCCTTTCAGCCATCGGTTTCCTCGCCCTGACCGGCATCGTGGTCAACGATTCACTGATACTGTTGAATTTCGCCAAGCGCATGCGCGCTGAAGGCATGGAACGCACCGAGGCCATGATCGAGGCAGGGCGGGTGCGTATTCGTCCCATCCTGCTGACCAGTATCACGACTTTTCTGGGAATCTCGCCACTGATATTCTTTGCCACCGGGCAGACCGCTTTCCTGTCCCCGATGGCTGTCAGCCTTGGCTTCGGGCTGCTGTTTGCAACCGCCATTATCCTGATATCGATACCGTGCTTTTACATGATTGCCGATGATATGCGTGAACGTGTGTGCGCAAAGCTGCGCAAAATGTTCAAACCGGATAATGAAGAACTGATCTAGGCAGTCCCCGACAAGACTTTCAAACAGGAATCTATTGCGTGCCTGAACGACTTGAACAATTAAAAAACTGGCTGGATAAGGAACTCGACTTCAGTGAGTACACGTTGAGACCGGCTTCCGCCGATGCCAGCTTTCGCCGCTATTTTCGTGTGCTGCATGAAGGCGTCAGCTACGTGGTGATGGATGCGCCGCCGGAAAAAGAGGATTCTCAGCCGTTTGTCAGGATAGCGAAAATGTTTTTTGACCTGGGACTTAATGTTCCCGAGGTCATTGATGAAAACCTGGCGCAGGGTTTTCTGTTGCTCTCCGACCTGGGTAGCGTGCCCTATCTGGAAGTGCTCAATGAAGAAACTGTAGAGCGTCTTTACGGTGATGCGCTCGGTGCACTGGCGACCCTGCAGGCCTGTACGCCGCGGCAGGCGTCCCTGCCGTCCTATGACCGTACGCTATTGCTGAATGAAATGGAGCTGTGCCGTGAATGGCTGATCGGCAAACATCTCGGTGTGTCACCGGACACTGTGCAAACAGGGATGATCGACGCCGCCTTCGAGCTGCTGGCGGAGAATGCGCTGGCGCAGCCGCGCGTCTGTGTGCACCGTGACTATCATTCACGCAATCTGATGCAGACCGGCATCAACAACCCCGGCATACTGGACTTTCAGGATGCCGTTATCGGGCCGGTCACCTATGACCTGGTGTCATTGCTGCGCGATTGTTACATCGACTGGCCGCGTGCCCGCGTCGAGGACTGGGCGCTCGGTTACCTGGACCTCGCCCTGCAATCCGGTATCCTGCGTGCAGAACAGGGTGACCCGCAGCAGTTTCTGCGCTGGTTTGACCTGATGGGCATGCAGCGGCACCTGAAGGCGGCCGGTATCTTTGCCCGCCTCAAGCATCGCGATGGCAAGGCTGGCTACCTGCAGGATATACCCCGCACCCTCGGTTACGTGGTTGAGGTGGCGGCTCGCTATGACGAGCTGGCGGCGTTTGGACGCTTTATTGATACCGGGGTGCTGGGTCGCCTGCCCGCGGAGTGAGCGCCGCTCCTGCAGAAATATTATTTTGCGATGATTGGGATCTCAGGAGAAAGGCACTTACTCAAGAACCCTGCCACGGAAGGACACGGAACCGATTCGGGCAAGACAATTTATTTTTCCGTGTTTTCCGTGTGCTTCCGTGGCCAATTGTACTTTAAATATTGATGAATCTGCTTAAGTAAGCACCATTCGGATATCAGGAGAAAGATGAACAGACTGTGGCTGACGATCTTTGCGCTGGTATTTGCCTGGTCCGCGATTCGGCCGTTTGATACCTTTACCTGGTTCCTGGAGGTGTCTCCAGCCATTATTGCGCTGCTGGTGCTGCTTGCAACGCGCAAGACCTTTCCCCTGACCGGCCTGGTTTATTCGCTGATCCTGGTGCATTGCGTCATTCTCATGGTGGGCGGGCACTATACCTATGCAGAGGTGCCGTTGTTTGACTGGATAGGGGATGCGTTCGGGCTGGCGCGCAACAACTACGACAAGCTGGGGCATTTTGCGCAGGGCTTTATTCCCGCGATGGTTGCGCGTGAGATCCTGATACGCAAGGACGTGATCCGTGGCAGGGCATGGCTGAATTTCCTGATTGTGTGTTTTTGCCTGGCAGTCAGTGCCTTTTACGAACTGGTGGAATGGGCGGTCGCAGAAATCGTCGGTGGTCCTGCCGAGGCGTTCCTTGGTACCCAGGGTTATATCTGGGATACACAGTCCGATATGGCCTTTGCTATGGCCGGTGCGATTGTTGCATTACTGCTGCTGGGTAAACTGCATGACCGGCAACTCGAAGGCAATGGCTTTCTGCCATAAATTTAATCCAGTACGAGGTACAAGATGAGCAAATTAACCTTTCCGTGGCTGGCACTGGGGCTGGGTCTGCTGGTTGCAGTCGGCCTGTTGTCCTCGGGTGTGCTGTCGCCGGATGCCAGCTATGCACTGCCGTTGTTGACCCTGTTGATCGTCAATGAGTTCGGCTTCTTCGTGACCGCGATCGGGGCGGGCGTCGGGATCAACATGATCCTCAAGGACGGGATGCAAACGCCCTTGCTGATGGTAATCATCGGCGATGCCATCCTTGCCGTCTGTTTCCTGTTTCTGGCCATCAGGCTGTGGCCGGGCATGGCGGCGGGATAGTAGTCACGTCTACCCAATCGTTGCATGAATCGTCTTGCAGGGTCGCGCGACGGGCTGGCCGCCGGGTGGCTTGTGGTTCGTATTAATAAGGCACATTATTTATTTAACCAATAAAAACATATAGATAAACGTATTCCAGAGCCTGATGCAAGCCAGTCCTCCTGTGCTCTACTCGTTTCGCCGTTGCCCCTATGCCATACGGGCACGGATGGCGCTTGCCTACAGTGGAGTCCGGGTCGAACTGCGTGAAGTGCTGCTGCGCGAGATGCCGGCATCCTTGCTGGCGTGTTCCCCCAAGGCCACGGTACCGGTCCTGCTGCTGCCGGACGGGCGCGTTATCGATGAAAGCCGGGATATCATGGCATGGGCGCTGGCGGAAAATGACCCGCAACAGTGGCGGCCGACGGCCGGCGATGGCGCACGGGATGCATGTCATCGCCTGATCGATGAAAACGATCATTCCTTCAAGCAGCACCTCGATCGTTACAAATATGCCGATCGCCATCCGCAACACCCGGCCAGCGTGTATCGTGCCGGAGGTGAACGTTTCCTGCAGCAACTGGAACGGCACCTCACGCAACATGGCTGGCTGCTGGGGGAGCGCATGGGTCTGGCTGATATTGCCATCTTTCCGTTTGTGCGCCAGTTTGCGCTGGTCGACAAGGCGTGGTTTGACAGCATGCCCTGTCCGCGGCTGCATGCCTGGCTGGATCATTTCCTGGAATCAGCCCTGTTTCTGCAGGTGATGAAGAAGTATCCGCCGTGGCAGGACGGGGACAGCATCACCCTGTTTCCCGATTGAGCGGGAATTCGGTACGATAGGGATGCAACTGCGGTTCTGTCAGCAGCGTGCAACGCGCGTCATGGTCAGTGAACGGGTTTATGCCGGATAAAGTTCTTTTTTCGATTGTTGAATCGCCGCTGCATCCGGATTTTTCCGCGCTGTACCGGCGGCTCGGCCTGCATGAATTCCGCTACGGCTCGATGCGCAAGGCCATCAGTGCGCTGAAATCCAGGATACCGGATATCGTGGTCGCGGAGTTCATGTACGGCTATGGTAATAACTATGCCGGTGTTAATGTCAGCAACCTGGATGTGTTTCTGTACAGTTTGCAGAAGTACTCCAGGGACAGTGCCCTGATCGTCATGGTGGACAAGGGCGAAGTGCAGTACGTTGACAGGTTAAGCGCACTGTTCCCGGTTCACGCCATACTGCAGCACCCGGTACAGGAGCAGGATATGGAACGCTGCCTCGGCAACAGGATGACTGACGATCGATGAATGGCGAAACAATCAAGCACCCGGATGACAGTACGGTTCCTTTGGGTGTGCTGCTGGTTAACCTCCGGGTAGACGCGTAATGGGCTCTACCAGGATCCTCACGGGATTGATTCCATGAAAGCAATGATTCTTGCGGCCGGACGCGGTGAGCGTATGCGTCCGCTGACCGATACCACGCCCAAGCCCTTGTTGCGCATTGGCGGGCAAACGATGATCGAGCGTCACGTGCATGCCCTGGCGCGGGTCGGGATTACCGGGCTGGTCATCAATTATGCGCACCTGGGTGAACAGATCGAGAAGGCACTGGGTAACGGTCATGCCTACGGCGTTGATATCAGCTACTCGCCCGAAACGGGCGGCGCGCTGGAAACGGGTGGCGGGATTTTCAATGCGCTGCCGTTGCTCGGCAGCGATCCCTTCCTGGTGGTGAACAGTGATATCTGGACTGATTTTGCCTTTGAACGGCTGCCGTCAGAGCCTGACGGTCTGGCGCACCTGGTCATGGTCGACAACCCGGAACATCACCCGCAGGGGGATTTTTCCCTGTCAGCGGGGTTGCTTTCGCAAAAGGGGCCGGCGATGCTGACATACGGTGGCATCGGTGTCTATCGACCGGAACTGTTTTCCGAATGTACGGCAGGTGCCTTTCCACTGGCGCCGCTGTTAAGGCGTGCAATGGACGACGGGCAGGTGAGCGGGGAGCACTACCGCGGCAGCTGGTTTGATATCGGCACACCCGAGCGACTGGATGCGGTCAACCGGGTGGTAATTAATCTGCAGTAGCGCTGCCTAAAGCAGTTGAGGGCGTGATGTGATATTGATAGTTTCACGGCACCGTCGCTAGCGAGCCATGGGTCAGGAAATCGAAGCGGCACGTTTCACTCCCGATGATTTCGTGGAGTATGCAGAGCACCTGCGCGAGGAGACGGCGCTGCTGGGCGAGTGGTTTGCATCCGATATGTTCTCGCCAAGGGATCGTATGGGGGGGTATGAACTGGAGGCCTGGCTGGTTGACAGTCAATCCCGTCCGGCGCCGCTCAATGAAATCTTCCTGAAGAAGCTGAATAATCCCATGGTGGTGCCGGAGCTGGCGCGCTTCAATGTTGAATTGAACGACCATCCACAGCATCTGTGGGGCACTGCATTCAGCCGCTTTGAGGCCAGTCTGGGTGCCACCTGGCAACAGTGCATACAGTGTGCGGCCGGGTTGCATGTACACCTGATGATGATCGGTATTCTGCCGACCCTGAAAGAGAGTGAACTGACACCGGCAAACATGTCGGACCTGAAGCGTTACCGGGCGCTGAATGAACAGGTATTGCGTTTGCGCGAGGGGCGGCCACTGGAACTGGATATCAGCGGCCGGGAACATCTGAAGGCCGCTCATAACAGTGTCATGCTGGAGGCGGCAACCACCTCGTTTCAGCTGCATTTCAAGGTGCATCCGAAAAATGCCAGGCGTGCCCTGAATGCCTCGATGATTATCTCGGCGCCGATGGTGGCGGTTGCGGCCAACTCGCCTTACCTGTTTGGTCATGAGCTGTGGAATGAAACCCGCATTCCGCTGTTCGAGCAGTCGGTAGCTGTGGGTGGTTTTGCAGGTGCCAGCCACGGGCCATTGCGCAGGGTGACCTTCGGTTCCGGTTATGTGCGGGACTCCGTGTTCGAGTACTTTGCTGAAAACGAACAGCACTATCCCATCCTGTTACCGATGCATTTCCATGACGGGCTGGAGCAGATGTCACATGTACGCCTGCATAACGGCACGATCTGGCGCTGGAACCGGCCGCTGATCGGTTTCGACTACGATGGTATCCCGCACTTGCGTATTGAGCACCGCGTGGTCCCCGGTGGCCCGACGATTCTGGATATGATCGCAAACGCGGCCCTGTTCTACGGCCTGATGCAGGCGCTGATGACGGCGGACATTCCGCCGGAACAACAGCTCGACTTTTCGGTTGCACGCGATAATTTCTATACGGCGGCGCAGCAGGGTCTGGGGGCGCATATCAGCTGGCTGGATGGCACGCGCGGCACAGTGCAGAACCTGCTGCAGGGGCAGTTACTGCCGCTGGCGCGGCGCGGGCTGCAGCAGCTGGAAATCGATGCGCAGGATATCGACCGCTATCTCGGGGTGATCGAGGCCCGGGTACGCTGCGGCCAGACGGGGGCGGTATGGCAGCGTGCCTGTGCGGCGCGTCATGGTGGTGATCTGGCGGCAATGACACAGGCGTACCGGCATAATCAGGACAGCATGGTACCCGTGCATGAGTGGGCTCTGTCATAATCGGGTACTTCACGACGTTTACAGACCTGATTATGATGCTGAATGAGTCCGAGAGCCTGCCCGAGGGGCTGCTTGATACCCCGCTGGAGGGGCTTGAAGCCCTGCTGGGTGCGCCGACACTGCTGCACTTGCCGGGACGCCGTCCGCAACCGCTGTTCCTTACCGTGCTGTCCCATGGCAACGAGGGCACCGGTTACTATGCCGTGCAGGCGCTGCTGCAGCGTTACCGGGACCAGGAACTGCCGCGGGCACTGTCCATATTTTTCGCTAACGTCAGGGCCGCCAGTGCGGGGCAGCGATTTCTGGACGGGCAGGCGGACTTTAACCGCATCTGGCCGGGTACGGACAACCCGGATGCAGCAGAAGCCGCAATGATGCAGCAGGTGGTGGACAGCATGCGGCAGCGCGGTGCCTTTGCCAGTATCGATATCCACAACAACACCGGCATTAACCCGCACTACGCGTGTATCAACCGCATGGACAACCAGTTCCTGCATCTTGCATCGTTGTTCAGTCGCACAGTGGTGTATTTCATCCGTCCGCTCGGGGTGCAATCCATGGCGATGTCCCACGTGTGCCCGGCCGTGACCATCGAATGCGGCAAGCCGGACCAGGAATACGGGCTGGCGCATGCACGTGATTACATCGATGCCTGTTTGCACCTGAGCGAGTTACCGGAGCATCCGGTGCACTTGCACGACATCGAGCTGTTTCACACGGTCGCCACGGTGAAGGTACCGGATGATGTCAGCTTCAGTTTTGACGATGTGCCTGTGGATTTGCGGTTGGTCGGTAACATTGATCACCTGAATTTCAGGGAACTGCCCGCCGGTACCCCGCTTGGCCGTTTGCAGCCGGGTGCCAGCGTTGTCCTGGATGTGCGCGACGAAAACGGCCAGTCGGTTGGCGATCGTTATTTTTCGATCGAAGACAATACACTCGTAACCGCACGGCCCCTGATGCCGTCGATGTTCACCCTCGATGAACACATCATTCGCCAGGATTGCCTGGGTTACCTGATGGAGAGGCTGTTGCCTGGAAGCGGCTAGCCCGTCCGGAGATGAAGTCACCGCATTTATTGCTGGCCCTTTCCGGGCATGGTTACGGACACCTGGCGCAGTGTGCGCCGGTTGCAAATGCATTGCGGGCGGACATCCCTGAACTGCAGCTGAGTGTCTGTAGCGAGCTGCCCCGGGAGGTGCTCGCGGAAAGGCTTGACGGGCTGTTCGCGTACCGCTGCGTTGAACTGGACCCGGTGCTGAGAATGTTCAATGCCTGGGAGGTCGACGTGCCGGCTTCGCAGCAGGTTTATCGTGGGTTTCATGCCCACTGGGAGGCCGGCCTGCAGCAGGATGTCGAACTGCTGCGGCAGTTCAGCCCGGATGTCGTGCTTGCAGATATTCCCTACCGTATCCTGTTGGCCGCCGCGCAACTTGACATGGCGGCAGTCGCTATGTGCTCGTTAAACTGGGCGGACATTTACGCGGCCTATTGCAAGGGTGATCGCGCAGACAGGCACCTCCTTGCGCAGATGATGAGCGGCTACCGGGCGGCGCACACCTTTCTCACGCCGCAGCCCGCCATGCCGATGCCGCAGCTGGACAACACCCGTGTGATCGGACCCATCGCACGCCGTGGTGTCCGGCAAAAGGCCTTGCTATGCAAACAATCCGGTATTGCAGAGACAATGAATATTGTGCTGGTTGCGCTTGGCGGGATTGTGACCGAAATGCCGCTGCAGTCCTGGCCACGCATGGACGACACGGTGTGGCTGTTTACCACTGCCACGGGACGTGTAAAGCGGGATGATCTTCTGCAGGTGAGCGCCCTGGGCCTGCCGTATATTGATGTGCTGGCATCGGTAGACCTGGTCCTCACCAAGCCGGGTTATGGCACCTATGCCGAGGCGGTTTGCAACGCTGTGCCGGTGCTCAGTATAGAACGCCCCGACTGGCCGGAAACGGCCGTCCTGAATCAGTGGGCGCAGCAGCATGGGCATCTCGAGCTCATGACGCGGGAACAATTCTACAGCGGTACTTTCGTTCCGCAGGTAAGGTCGCTGCTTGCCAAAAACAGCGGCACAGGGATGCACCCGGCCGGGATCAAGCAGGCAGCTGCACTGATTCAGTCACT
Source organism: Gammaproteobacteria bacterium (assembly GCA_049664445.1). Taxonomy (GTDB): domain Bacteria; phylum Pseudomonadota; class Gammaproteobacteria; order UBA9214; family UBA9214; genus UBA9214. The sequence goes on along the minus strand of JBATFE010000210.1, from coordinate 8,347 downwards.
GCTGCCTGCCGCCATCGATGCGCGCGGCACCGGTCTGTCCGGGTAATACTGCAGGGTGACTGCGGATGACTGCCACGACACGGGTAACATCCTGTCTTCGGCCAGGGTACTGGATGCCCTTTTTTTGACCTGACCGGTTATTGTCGAATTGAGGACTGCAGATGCACCCTGCACGGGCTCGTTACAGTCGTCAGATGCTGTCCATGCGTGCTGTCTAGGGCAGGAGGCTGATCAGGTTCTGCGCGGTTTTCTCGACGATGGTCCTGAAGGTGACGGGTTTCTCGCTACCGGTGTCCCAGGAGTAGCTCATTTCCTCGGTGCCTTCCCAGGCGATGGTTCCATCGGCGCTGTCCCAGATCTGGAAAAACAGCCGGATATTCGCCTCCTTGGTTTGTAGCACTCGTAGCCCGAAGAGATTGAAGCGTGACTTTGAATTCTGGCTGAAGTCGGAGAGCTTCAGCTGTGCCAGATAGCGCGTTCCGGTCGTTTCGCCGACCTTCCTCAGTAACTCGCGCTTGAAAACGCCGGTGTCGCGATAGTCGACATACATGCGCTTGTAGTCTTCCGTGAGGTCCGCAATGTTGATGGCGCTGATGGTTTCCGGCAGGGTGACGAGACGGATATCGGGGCGTTTCTCCTGCATGGCATTGGCGAAGGCAAATGCCAGCGTTTGTTTGTCCTCTTCCTGTCCGGTAACCGTGGAGGGGGTGATAAAGGCGAGGCCGTAGGTCTCCAGGTCATTTTTGTCCAGAGAAAAATCCGTATGATCGGCGGTAGAATGGACCTGGTCCACCGAGCATCCCGGCAGCATGCTGGCAGCCAGCAGGATAGAGAGTAACCAGGAAAATTTTTGCATGAACAATGTCATTGGGTGTTTTACCTCGTAAATTCTGGTGCGAACTATTACAAACGGCAGGCGCTGCGTCAATTACCCTCTCAGCAACGGAGCTTGCCACCAGGGCGGTCATTTGCAAGCGGGACGTGTCAAGTGTCACCATGATGGTGGTCAGTAGTTCGTGGTGCTTATTCTACCCGTATTCATACCGAGTAGCTGAAGGGTATTCCGGAAAATCCTGATTAATTCGCGCCTTTCAGTGTTTCTTTTGCCTGCTGGTCGGCGTGATAGGAAGAGCGCACCATCGGTCCGCTGGCAACATGGCTGAAACCGAGTTCGACACCCAGCTCACCGAGGCGGTCGAACTCGTCCGGGTGCACATAGCGGTCCAGTGGCAGATGATGAATGCTGGGTTGCAGGTATTGCCCGAGTGTCAGCATGTCACAGTTGTGTTCACGCAGGTCGCGCATCACCTGTTCGACTTCGGCGATTTCTTCTCCCACACCCAGCATCAGCCCCGACTTGGTCGGGACCTGCGGGTACAGCGCCTTGAAACGTTTCAGCAGCTCCAGCGACCAGGCGTAGTCGGACCCCGGGCGTACTTTTTTATACAGGCGGGGCACCGTCTCCAGGTTGTGATTGAATACATCAGGTGGCGAACTGGTGAGAATGTCCAGTGCGCGGTCCATGCGGCCGCGAAAGTCCGGCACCAGTATCTCGATCTTGATATCCGCACTGTAACGCCGTATCGCCTCGATGCATTGCGCAAAGTGCCCGGCACCGCCATCGCGCAGGTCGTCGCGATCTACCGAGGTGACCACGACATAGCGCAGTCCCATGTCGCGGATGGTTTGTCCGAGGTTCTCCGCTTCATCCGCATCAAGCGGGTCGGGTCGCCCGTGTGCCACATCGCAGAACGGACAGCGGCGCGTACAAATGTCGCCCATGATCATGAAGGTTGCGGTGCCGCCGGAAAAGCACTCGCCGATGTTTGGACAGGAGGCTTCCTCGCATACGGTATGCAGGCGGTTCTCGCGAAGCACCTCCTTGAGACGTGATACGGCCGGATCGGCGGGCGATCTGGCGCGAATCCACGGCGGTTTTCGCAAGGGACGGGTCGTGGTTTCAATCTTTACGGGAATGCGGGCCGTCTTGGCTGCTCCACGTTGTTTTCTGTCGCTGTCACTCATGTGGCCGGACTCTTCAATAATCGTTCAAGGTGTGTCTGGAATTGCCCGGTAAGGGTTTCGGTTGATGCGGCAATACCGAGGTTTCTCAGTTGTGTGACTTCCAGGTCTCTGTAGCCACAGGGATCAATCATCGAAAATGGCGCCAGATCCATATCGATATTGAGGCTCAGTCCGTGAAAGGAACAACCCTTGCGAATACGCAGACCTAGTGCGGCAAGCTTGCGGTTATCGACATAGACACCGGGTGCCTTCTCACGGCGCTGTGCCTCGATGCCGTAGTCCGCACACAGGTCAATCACGGCCTGTTCCAGTTTTCGGACAAGCGATTGTACACCCAGTTGACGCCGACTGATGTTCAGCAGGGTATAGACAAGCAGTTGGCCGGGTCCGTGATAGGTGACCTGACCACCGCGATCCACCTTCAGCACCGGTATCCCGCCGCTGCTGTGCAGGTATTCCTGCCGGCCGTTGCGCCCCAGCGTGAACACCGGGGGGTGTTCCAGAAACCAGAGTTCATCAGGGGTATTGCCATCGCGGTTTTGCGTGAACACTTGCATGTCGCGCCAGGCGGTTTCGTAGTCCACCCGTCCGAGATGACGGATGACCAGGGTGTCAGCAACAGACATGATGGTGGCCCGTGAGCCTGACTTCAGAGCGCCATGATGACTGCCTCGCAGTCGACCAGGTCCTGATAGATGGCATCCAGTTGTGCGCGGCTGGTGGCATTGACGACCACGGTGACCGAAGTGTAGTTACCCTGGCTGCTGTCACGATTGTAGACCGCGCCCTCACTCAGGTCGGGGACATGTTTACGTATGATCTCCACGACGATTATGTCCAGTTCGCAGTCGGATTTTCCCATGGCCTTGATAGGGAATTTACAGGGAAATTTCAGCGGACTTTCGTCATCCTCGTTTATGCGGCCATCCTTGTTCATGCAGATAGTGTAGCAATCTATCGGGCCGGACTCACGGATCATTGCCAACGCTACTTCAACGCCATGATCCTCTTTGTCCGGGCATGCCGGGAGTCTTTCCCAGAGAGGTCCTGGGGTTTTTGGGGCGTGCGTATCCCGGGTAGACCGGATATACCGGCTTGTGACCGTAGCCAGGCCGTCCGGGGTGGTGCCCATAACCAGGACGCCCGGGGTGGTGACCGTAACGCGGGTAGTAGGGGTAGACCGGGTAGTAACGGCTGGTGTCACTGCCGCTGTCATTGTATGCCCCCTGTCGTATCGCGGCTGCTTCGGCGCGTGCCTTGCTGGCTTCTGCGTCGGCCTGCTTTTTCTCGGCGGCCAGTTTTTCATTCTCCAGGCGGCGCGCTTCCATTCGATCAGCCTGGTTGATAACGGAATAGAAATCATCGTCCACGCTACTTGCGGGTGCCGCTGTCGGCATGACCTCAATGAGTTGTGCATCACGGGTACGCTCCGCTGGCGGTTTCTCGCTGAAATGGGTGACACCGCTGTCATCAACCCAGGTGTAGACCTCGGCAGCGCTGGCGAATGAGGCGGACAGTGTGAGCAGAATCGGCAGGAAAATGCCGCTGGATCGTTTCATATGAGTTGCCTCGTGAGCGCCGTTGCGTCCGGGTTGGTGAGTAATTGTTAGCTTCAGTTTAGTCGATGATGATGACCCGAGCGCTCCCGACGCGTGATTTGACGCCTGGTACCTTGGCTTGATTCTCTCCATTAATTCCATGCATTACAACCGGATGCGTTGACGTCACAAGACGTTATCCAGCGCTGTCCGATGCTGAAGCGGCGGGGGGTTATCTCTAAAGGCCTATTTCGGGGTGGCCGATAGGCTTTTCGGGCCCCGTGAAAAGCGTTGTAAATGGGGGGGCAATAGCGAGGGAGTTACTACGATGAGTGCCGTAACACATGACGTAATTGTTAAACGCAAACCGGGAAAGAAACGCCGCAAGAGCATCAGTGCCTTGCGTAAACTTCGCAATGCACTGGCAAGGCGCAAGCTCGAGGAAATGCACGAGGAAGAACTCCTGCAAGAACAGATTTATGATGTATTTGCGGACGCGGAAGAGTCCAAATAACGGTTAACCCCGGTAGTGAATTTCTATCCGCTGGTCAGTCGTCGCAACGCAGAGAATAGATAGCGCCTGCGACCTGTACCCCCCAATCCTGCCGGGCATAGAATTCGGGCATGGCCGCCAGGAAAATTACCCTCCACTGTGATGTTGCTGTCCGTGACATCGTCTGCACGGCGAGTCAGGCACGGTGACGGCCATGCGATTATTTGGTCCAGTCCTGTAGCGCCTCGATGATTTTCTCGGCCTGGTCCTTGCTGGAAATATTGAATTTTGACTTGGGTTGGTACTGGCCATTGCGTTTCTGGTAACGGCGGATGGAGTACTTGTCAGGCCCGTATTCACCCTTCGCGCGGTTCCAGTCCTGGTAACGGAATATGACGGTTGACCAGGCACCCTTCGTCAGTATCTTCTTGTCCAGTTCCTTGACGGTCTCGATGCCGTCTTCCTCATACCTGATCGTCAGTTCGTCTACTGTTTCGGCCATGCCACCCTCCGGGGTATTCAAATCGGTTGTTGAACGTCGCCGGACGCGGTACCGGTAACGCCGGCCATCATACTGATTTATCCCTGCGGCGGAAGCCCTGGCAACAACGGACTGATTTTTCAGGTTATCATCAGCGGCTTTATGCCTCGGGGACCTGCACAAGTGTCAAAATACCTTACTGCGCCGGTTGCCCGCGGTGATATGCCGGGTGGCCTGCCCTTCATCATCGGCAACGAGGCTGCCGAGCGCTTCAGCTTTTATGGCATGCGCGCCATCCTGGTGGTGTTCATGACCCAGTACCTGGCCGCTTCCAGTGGTGCGCTGCATGTCATGTCGGAGGAGGAGGCCAAGGGCTGGTATCACCTGTTCGTGTCGGCCGTGTACTTCACACCGTTGCTGGGTGCACTGCTCTCGGACGGGCTACTGGGCAAGTACCGGACCATTATCCTGTTATCGTTGTTTTACTGTGCCGGACATGCGGCGCTGGCACTTGATGATACGCGCTGGGGGCTGGTCGTTGGCCTGGGACTGATTGCACTTGGCGCCGGCGGTATAAAGCCCTGTGTTTCATCACACCTCGGTGACCAGTTTGGCCAGACCAACCAGGGGCTGTTGTCGCGTGCCTTTGCCTGGTTTTATTTCGCCATCAATCTGGGGGCCTTTTTTTCAAGCCTGGCGACACCGTGGTTGCTGGCGCGCCATGGTTCCGCGGTGGCCTTTGCAGTGCCCGGTGTCCTGATGCTGATTGCAACCCTGACATTCTGGGCGGGCCGCCACCGGTTTGTGCATATACCCCCCGGGGGCCGGCAGTTTCTGAAAGAAACCTTCAGCCGCCGGGGGCTGGGTGCACTGGGCAGATTGACCATTGTCTATGTGTTTGTCGCCGTTTTCTGGTCGTTGTTTGACCAGACGGGTTCTTCCTGGGTGCTGCAGGCACAGCATATGGATCGCGTGCTGCTGGGTGTCGAACTGTTACCTGCGCAGATACAGGCTGCGAACCCGTTGCTGGTCATGCTGCTGATCCCGGTGTTTTCATACCTTGTCTATCCGGCAATCGACCGGGTGTTTCCGTTGACGGCATTGCGCAAGATCTCCATCGGACTGTTTGTCGCAGCGGCAGCATTTGCGATTCCAACCGCGATACAAGTGTCCATTGATCAGGGTGGCACCCCGTCTATTGCCTGGCAGTTGCTGGCTTATGTCGTGTTGACCGCGGCGGAGGTCATGGTCTCGATTACCTGCCTTGAGTTTTCCTATACGCAGGCACCGAAGACCATGAAGTCCTTTGTGATGGCCTTTTTTATGCTGTCGATTTCGCTGGGTAACCTGTTTACCAGTGCGGTCAATTTCATTATTCGTTACCCGGATGGCAGCAGTATGCTGCAGGGAGCAGATTATTTCCTGTTTTTTACCCTGTTGATGCTGGCGACAGCGGTGTTGTTTGTTGTCGTGGCGCGCTATTATCGCGGCAGAATTTATATCCACAGTGAACAGGCGGCGGCTGCCTGAAACAGGTATGGAAAGACATGCGGGTACTGTGACTGTCTGCCTATGCTGCACACAGTCACCGTCGCTGGCTGTGCTGGAGGCGGTTGCCTGCAGCTGTGTCCCGCTGGCACCCGACCGGTTGGCTTACCCGGAATATATAGTGGATGATTGTCGTTATCCGTCTTTTCCGGATGACCCGGATGCCGAAAGCAGTGCGATTGCCTGTCATCTGCAATCACCGGGTAGCCGCTTCAGTCAGGGTGCATTCCCTGCGGCGCCGAATGTAGAGAACTTCTCCTGGAGACAGCTGGTGTCATCATACCGGACAGAAATCAGTGGCCTTGCATAGAAAACAGCAATTCCATGGTGGTCGTGCCAGTAACCAGCGGGTTCCGCCCGTGTTGCGCGGCGTACGATTGTTGTTCTCGGTATTCGGCCGCGTGTTCCCCCGAATCATGGGGCGCTGGGCCTATTCGCTGTGGTTTCGTACGCGGCGTTTTCCCGAGTCGGCCGCAGGGAAGCGTGTTGCCAGCAAGGCACGGCGTGACACCCTGATGGTTGACGATATTCCGGTCGCTGTTTATACATGGGGTTCGGGTCCTGTTGTGCTGTTCGTGCACGGCTGGTCAGGCCGTGGCAGCCAGGTGGCGGCCTTCACTGAACCCCTCGTCGCTGCCGGATACCAGGTGATGGCCATTGATGCCCCGGGGCACGGTGACACGCCGGGTGATCGCACCAATATCCTTGAGTGTACCGCGGTGTTGCAGGCATTCGTCCGCCGCTACGGTGCTGTACATGCGGCCATTACACACTCCTTTGGTGGCATGGTGCTGGCCTACGCCATGAATCGAGGCCTGTCAGTCGAACGGGCTGTCTGTATCAGTGTGCCGGCACATATCGAATACTTGCTCGACGGTTTTGCCAAGACTCTGGCCATTCCCGATGCAGTGATTGCGGATATGCGGCGGCGCATGGATGCGCGTTTTCCGGATGGTTTCTGGGAAGATATTTCAACCGTCGTAAATGTGCGTGAGCTTCATGTGCCGGCATTGATTATTCACGATGAAGATGACCACAGTGTGCCCTGGCAGCAGGGAAAGATCATCGCCAGTGCCTGGCCGGGCGCGCGCTTTATGAAAACGTCCGGGCTTGGACATGGCCGTATTCTGCGAAATCAGGCGGTGGTTGATGCTGCAGTCGATTTCATTAACACGTAGACTACGAGGCATGCTATATGGCAGATCCAGATACCGGTAACGGCCCGTGAAACTCTACCTGGCGCAGCATGGCAACGCCGTATCCAGAGAGGAAGACCCGGAGCGGCCACTGAGTGATCAGGGCGAGCAGGATGTGCGCCGCATGGCATCACGGCTCGGGGATGCCGGTATTCAGGTGAGCCGCGTCTGGCACAGCGGCAAGCTGCGTGCTGTGCAGACGGCTGAAATACTGGCGAAAAGAATCCTGTCCGGTCGGAAAACCGAGTTTATCAAGGGGCTTGCTCCGAATGACCCGGTTGTTGAGTTCGCGCGCGACGCGGATGTCTGGGATGAAGATACACTGGTCGTTGGCCACTTGCCGTTCATGTCACGGCTGGTGTCACTGTTACTGGCCGGTGATGCGGAACATGAGCTGCTGGTCTTTTCTCCCGGCAGTCTGGTTTGCCTGGAGCGCCATGATGCAGATTGCTGGGTCATCGCCTGGATGCTGCGGCCTGAACTTTTACACGATGCATGAGCGGCTGAACGTGCGATGAGTTTGCGCGGCATTGTTCCCCCGGACCCCCAGACCGGTGTGTCACAGGAGCGCTATGCCGTGATCTTTACGCCACGCAAGGATCGCAAGCGCTTTCCGGCAGGTTGCGTGGAAATATTCGACACGCTGGAAGCCGCGCTGGCAGCCGCCGATCCCGATAACAAACGCCATGCCGCACGGGTCGTGGGGCCGTCAAAGTCATCCGAGGGCCAGTACATCTACTACCTGCTGATGTGGCTGGGGTAGGCCCCGACAGCGCCGTTATCCAGCCTCCGTCCGGGTACGGCCAGGGTATTGACCCGCAACACGCCTGTTGTTGGAAAAAGTGCGGTACTTCACATAGGATAGCGATTTTCAGTACAACGGTTGCACGCTTCGAGGGTGCGCGGTTCCCCGCAGGAGGGCAGGACACGCACAGGATTCTGACAGGTCTTCTATTATGTATTCTCGCGGTGCCCGGCGGGGAATCGATGGCGTGCAGGAGCGGCTGGACTTTGCCGACTAGTACTCTCTCAGGCAGATGACAATGAATGCTGAAGAAAATCAAAC
>JBATFE010000209.1:0-1688 GCA_049664445.1 Gammaproteobacteria bacterium | reverse complement strand
TTTGTGAGTAACGCACTACGATCCGAGCGCAAGTCTCGCTACGTGCAGGAACCTTGCGCCCGGTGCCGATACCACGCTGTCTGCGCGACCCAGGAGATGGCCTGCGTAACCTACGCACGCTTCATCGGCTCGATGCACGGCCAGCTGCAGCGCTACGCTACCTGGCCCACCGCACCGCGGGCTGAGATTTACGCTGTGCTCTTTTCCAAGGAGGATGATGATGAAACTGTGGAAGACTGAACCGGAGGTGACCGTCATGGTCAGCGTGCTCGGCCTGGCCGGGCTGGCCTTCAGCCTGTACGTTTTGATCGACATGGGAGTTTTGTTATGAGTAAAGGTGGACCAACTGATTTCACGCTAATTTCAGCCGAAGATTATTTCAAGCTTGAAGGTCAACAGCACACATTGGCTGAACTTCACAAGATGGCGAAAACGCGAGGCAAGTGTGAGGTATGTGGAAGCTTGCCAGTATGGCGCCTTGGTCAGACCGGGATGTGTTTTCCATGCACAACTGGGGAATCTGATGCGTCGGATGATTATGAATTGATACTGGAAGAAAAATGAATGCCAAAACGCAAGACCAAAAGCTCCTGCGCGAGTCCCTTGAGAGGTGGCGCGAGAAGCGCCCGACGTACCGCAAGATTGCGCTGGAGATCATGGCCGGCAAGCGGGATATGGATCCCACCTGGCCGAACTACATCGTGCGCGATGTCCAGACAGAGATGGGCAAGATCAAAAGAGAGCGCGATGAGGAGGCGCAGTCAGCAGAGCGCAAGAGGCGCGAACGCGAGGCGCAGGTCGAGGCAGAACGTGCGGACAAGGATTGGCTGCTGTAGCATGTCGCGAAACCACTGACCGAGGATTGACCACGATGGACAAGATACTGTATGTACGAATCGACAGTTCCGAGAAGAAAAAGCTCGAGGCACATGCCAAGAAACTGATGAAAGAGACCGGGATCTCGCCAATCACCATGAGCACGGTGGTCAGGCAGTTCATTCAGGAAGGGCTCAAGCGCGGAGTCACCCGGCCGTGATGTGCCTGGGGATCGATCCGGGGCTGACCGGCGCCATTGCGCTGATCGACGGGGAGAGAATGATTCGCATTTGGGACATGCCGGTCACCGAGAAGACCACCGGGAAGGGCAAGGAAGTCAATTCCTACCTGCTGTCCGATCTGATCGTTGACGCGATGTCGATGGCAGACCGCGGGCTGCTGGTCGCCAAGGTCGAGCAGGTTGCGGCGATGCCAGGCCAGGGGGTCAGCAGCATGTTCTCTTTCGGCTACTCTGCAGGCGTTGTCAGCGGCGTCCTGGGCTCGTTAGGAGTGAATAAACAGATGGTCCGCCCCCAGGCATGGAAACGCTCCTACGGCCTCACAGGGCGCGACAAGGATGCCTCCCGGACCCTGGCGATCGAGCGATACCCGGAGGCCGCACCGCTGCTGGCGAGGAAAAAAGACGTGGGCAGGGCCGATGCGTTGCTGATCGCGGGATACCAGCCGAAATAGTTTGGTGTGGGTTTAGCCGGGGAAAACATGATGGGTACACATCTGACACCCCGGCATTTTTTTGCTCTAAGGTGTTTACACTGTCCTACAGGTGTCCTACACTATAGGCAAGTCAACAGAAACACCAACGAGGGAAACGAAATGCTTATCGAAATCAACAAGCACGGCATGTACGAGTG